>NZ_JAALFC010000003.1 GCF_011058155.1 Litoribacterium kuwaitense
GGATTCAGATTAAGGGCTGAAAAGACAGCCTCAAAATGATTGGAAGGCTCCATCTCATATAATTCATGCATGTCAAATAGACTTAGTTGTCGTATAATGGACATAGGGCATCTCACCTCTCTGTTAGGTTAGTGTGGTAACTACCATTATACAGAATTTGGGGAGGTGCTCCATTTTTTGTGCCTTGAATACCTTGAGACTCAAGGGCCCTAAATTATGAAATTAACTCGGATGAGTTAACATTGTAACTTTCTTTCAGTGTTTATAATAAATCTCTTTTTGAGATCATTTTTTGTTTTTCAAACACAAACAAGGTAGGATTCACACCCTTCAAACTGAGAGGATAATATTCCAGACAAAAAAGCCCTAATCGTTTTACTTCCCAAAATAATTGATTGACACTCTCAGACAAAATAATAGCTCTTCCATTTGGCTTCAAGATTCTACATATTTCATTCATAATATGGTGATTGAACAATTCTAGATCCTCGTCAAGTGAAATCTGTCTCCCAAATGGCAGGTTAGTTACTATTTTATCGACACTACCATTAGAAAAAGGTAATTCCCGTGCATCCCAAACATTAATTTGCACCTTTAAATCGTCAAGATTACTCTTAGCAACCTTTGTGACTATATCAGATATATCTCCACCAACTATCTGATTTGCAGGGTATGTGGCTCGTTCAGACAAAATTGTGCCTGAACCACAACAAGGATCTACGAAAATATCTGTCGATTTAGGATCTGACAACCACACCATCGCATGAGCTACAGTAGGAAGTAATGATGCACGAGAGAACCGTCGATTCTCATTGCGAAAACGAAACGTCGCATCTGTAAGTCGAAATGAAAAAATCACATTATGATGTTCAATGTCGAGCCTGAATTCTACCTGATGATTTTGAGACGTTCCAATGTTCCAATCAGGGTACCGCTGTTTAATGCCCTCCATTGCTTTTTTTGCCACGTCAAAACGACTATAGGTTTGTTTTCCTTTACGACTTGCATTTACCCAATATGAATCTTTATGATCAATAAAATCCAAGTCTAACTGGGATATTTGCTTACTTACCTGAGATAAGTGCTTTTTATGTGGACCAATTTGAAATTGGTCAATTACCTGAAACAAATTATCTGCCGATTTTAAAGAACTTAAGCATGAAAAAGGCTCAGGTGTGCTAAAGAATACCTTCCCTCTATTTATTTGAATTACTTCAGAATCACGCAATTTGATGCTAATTTCATTTGATAAAACGTATTCTAATCCTGGTAATACGCTCGCAAAATAAAGAGTCATACTAACGCCTCCCAATTTTTGAACACCGTTTTGAGAACACAAAAAAGTCGTGAATGAACCAACCAAGATTCATCACGACCTTTTTGTAGACCAAATCTATAAACTGTTTTTACACGTAAGTGCAGACAGTATAATTAACGGCATTATGATGGTTTAGTTCATTGACTTCTGATGCTTGAAAAGTACACGACAAAATACCCCCATCTAAAAGAGGGGTTTTTCAAGTATCATTTTTATTCGATTTGTGATTATCGAATAACTGTCAAGAACACTGCCATCATCATAATTAGAATACCTCCACAAATTTAATCTAACTATTATCTTAGAACATTTGATTTTAAAAATCAATGTGGGACTGTCAAGAATTTTGTGTAAATAAGAATGCTTTTTTGTATACATTGTTTAGCTTTTCGTTTGAAACATGGCAACCAGTTCCGAACGTACCTGATCAAACCCACGGTGGCAACGGGTGGCGAGTACTGATCAACCTGGAAACCTAGAAACCGTTCAAGTGACTCTTCGCTCGGAAATTGTTATTACGATTACTATATTTCTTGATCTGTAAACCCTAACCTCCAGTAAAATAACATCACGATCTATTTTACCAAAGTAGTAGGTTGATTGAGCAAATGTGTAAAATCTAATCTGAATATCTTTAGGTGGTATTAACGAGAGAAGTTACCCGTTATGAATAAATGACCCTTTGTTTATAACGGGTTTTTTTAAAAATTTGAACAGTTTGTTGTAATAAGTTCCAAAATGACCTTCGGAAGCGAATAAACAGTTCAAAAAAACTGTGAAAATAACTTTTTTATGAAACTAAGTTGTCTACTCCACACTCTAATAAGTGTCAGATAAAAGGAGTGTTTCCCTAAATATGAAAACAGAACTTGAAGAACAATTTTTAAGAATGTTAGAGGAGAATAAAAATGACTTTTATAAGCTTTCATACAGTTATGTGAAGACAGAGGCTAATTCGTTAGATATGGTCAGTGAGGCAATTTATAGTGCATTAAAGTCACTTCCAGGACTTAAAGAACCTAAATATATGAAAACTTGGTTTTATCGCATACTAATCAATACGTGCAAGCAGTTTCTAAAAAAGAATAAGAGGATTGTTTATACAAGTGATCTTTTAGAGCATATTCCTGCTGATATGGTAGACAGAGACGAATTATTGAACCTTTATAATGAAGTACAACGACTTTCCCCTAAATATCGCGAGGTCATTTTTTGAAGTATTACCAACAAATGACGATTGAAGAGATATCAACAGTATTACAACGAAATCAAAATACAATAAAGTCTCGTTTGAAAAGAGCCATTGCTATGCTAAAAAAACAGATCGGGGGAAGTGTCATTGAATAAGAAATTAAATGAACTACACAAAATTTATAAACATATTGAAGTCCCTACAAAGCTTGATGAAACAATGAAAGGTGTAATTCAACAAGGACACGGAAAAAGGTTACAATACATAAATAAAAGAAATAAAAAAATAAAAATGATCGGGACTACGGCTGCTGGATTATTTCTTAGCGTAGCACTTGCGCTAAACACTAGTGCCGCTTTTGCACAAACGCTCTACAATATTCCCGGTGTTGAAGACATTGCTCGGTTAATTACATTTAGAGACTACGAATTTGAGAATGAAACATCAAAGGGAAGCGTTCACAGTCCCGTTGTCGATTATGAACAAGATAAGTCCATTGAAAATAAGATCAATGAAATTATTCAACAAAAACTCGACTCTGTTTTAAAAGAGCAAGAGCAATTAGATGCCGAATATAAAAAAGCATTTATTGAAACAGGAGGAAAAGAGTCAGAATTTCGCAAGGTAGAAACGACCATCGATTACAAAATAGGTTATTCAGACGAAACGATTCTATCTTTTGAAATATATAAACATCAAACATTAGCACCGGCTTATAATGAAAATGCCTACTATACATTTAACCTTGAAACAGGAGAGTTATTAACTCTTAAGGATTTCTTAGGACAGGACTTCAAAACCATTGTGACAGAGAAAGTAACAAAAGAAATGGAAGAGAGAATGAAGACAAACCCTGAGGATACTTATGATACTCATTTTCATGAAATATCTCCAATTGACGAAAATCATAGCTTCTATATCAATAAAGAAGGTGAGATTGTCGTCACATTTGCAAAGTATGAAGTAGCTGCAGGCTATATGGGCGTTCAAGAATTTTCTGTTGGACATATTGATAGATGAAATGTAAAGGTTTGGCTGTGATAAGCCTAACATTACCGTCTTCACATAAGTCCAGTTCATTTCTCAAAGAAACTAAAAAATCAATAGCTTGACCGATAAAAAACTGGTAATTTATACGAATTAATGAGAAAATGAGAAAAATATATTGTACACGTAGAAACATAATGTACATTGCAAACCGATGAGTAAGTAATTAAGTAATGAAATGAGGGGAACGATTGAATGAAAAGGTGGATTAATAAAACCTTTGTCGTCCTCGTCACAATGGCTACATTCGGTAACATTTCACCCCAAGGGGCGGTTGCGGATAATAGTGATACACACAATCATCAACAACCGAAAAACCCTCCATTTGCAAACGAGGTGGAGCCTCCTCAACTTCCAAAAGAATTGAACATGTTGAGTGTGGATTGGCCGGATGCTCTAGCTTGGCAGCAGGAAGCCGAACAATTTGAGAATCGAGAGGAACTGATTGCTTCATTTATTAATTATGCGACAGTGCATGCCTCGCAGGTCACTTCGACCAAATTTGGAAAAGCGATGGCGCCTCGAGTTCGCAAAGGATATGCTGAAGATGTGGAGCCAGGACTTAAAAACGTTCTACGTACACTGGCTGAAGGACTAGATGATCACCGCATTAAACAGCTCATGTTTACGAGTGTTCCTGCCGGCGGCACAGGTGAAAAAATCTTTCATATTTACGACGGCGAAACAGGAAATGATCTTTTCCGTTTTCACGTAAGAAGAGATCATCCTCCAAAAGATCAGTACTATTTTAACTTCCATTACCATACGAACCATGACAATTTTCAAGCGCATTATGAAATTGCCTCACTCCCATGGGGGATGAATACACCTCCCCACTGGACAGTGTGAAGACTTAAAACCTGCTTTAAAAAGCAGGTTTTTTTATTTGGCGAAGACGCTATTTTTTCAATGAAAGGGGATTCTAAGGGTCGCTCTGATTGCCTTCAACAATCACTTCTCAAGTCAAGTCGCGGCGGATGGTCCTCGGTCATTTTCAACGTGCCCTTGGATTCTGTGCGTGCAATTCGTATAACAAGGATTTCAGTAGTCATGTAAAGAAAGATTAATAGAAGGAATTGTAGCAAGGTCATTTTAATGAGGAGAGAGTTACTTAATGAGAATTCCTGAGGGTTGTTTTGAAAAAGCGACAGTATTTATGAAGTCAAAAGCTCGAGGATTAGAGCGCTCTCGGTTTGAATATCTGTTTGAAAATGCTAGTAAGGAAAGTGTGATCGCGCAACTAAAAGCTTATCAAAATGAGGACGGCGGTTTTGGTCATGGCATAGAGCCTGATTTTTGGCTGCCACTTTCCTCCCCTATGGCTACATGGGCGGCTGGGCAAATTTTGCTGGAAATAGATGCAGATGCAAATGAACCAATGGTTAAGTCAATGGTTTCTTATTTGGTAACTACATTGAATATAGAAACAGGGATGTGGGCCTCTGTACTACCCGAAAATAATGATTATCCACATGCACCTTGGTGGCATTGGCAAGAAGGTGTGCAAGTAAATTGGATGTTTAATCCAAGTGTAGAACTGGCTGCTTTTCTCGTGCATTGGTCTCCTGAAAAAAGCAAGGGTGCGGAAAAAGGCTGGACCTCAATAGGGAAAGCAATACATCGTTTGATGAATCAGACTGACATGGACAGACACGAAATTAACAACTATCAACAATTTCTAAAAATCATTAAACCTTATGAATCTACCTTTAGCACTAAATTTAAGTATACATTGGAT
Source organism: Litoribacterium kuwaitense (assembly GCF_011058155.1). NCBI lineage: Bacteria > Bacillati > Bacillota > Bacilli > Caryophanales > Bacillaceae > Litoribacterium > Litoribacterium kuwaitense. Next base: position 5,296 of record NZ_JAALFC010000003.1, read on the forward strand.
ACCGTTTCTGAAAAAATCGTGGCGTTAGCCGAACGTAGTATTGATAAGATCATTTCTACTTGGAAAAATGGATATAAAGCACTTCCTTTAGATTTTATTGATATTCCTGAGCACCCTCTATGTGACAGACTAGGTTTGTTGGTTGAACAAAATTTAAATCTATATGTTGAAGAAATGTCTGACGAAGGAATTTGGGACATTTCTTGGAGATGGGGGAGTTATCCAGATGAATTTGAAGTTGCACGAAAAAATTGGCAAGGGATTCTTGCCATTAATAGATATAAGCAACTTAGGGCTTTCGGTTATTTAGAATAGAAATTTTATATCAACTTTTTAATAACTTACATTACTAATAGATTTCATGAAACGATCAAGCAGATGAACATCCATCATGTTCAATAATCTAACTTATTTTCGTATTGTACATAAGCTGTTATAGAAGACATGCTGTAAATAGGGTTTGCTAGTTCAGTGAAATGGGAACGTCATAAAAGCAAACTCAGCTAGGTCTTCAACCCATTGAATGAGAGGGAGGAATCCGTATATGAATATCGCTTTTATCGGAACAGGTGTTATGGGAAGAAGCATGGTGCGCAATTTACTCAAAGAAGGGCATACCGTTCAGATATACACTCGAACGAAAACGAAGGCCGCTTCACTGATCGAAGAAGGAGCAGAATGGCACGACTCCGTGAAGCAGTGTGTGCGCAAGGTCGACGCCGTCATGACGATGCTCGGCTATCCCGAAGATGTTCGCGACGTATATCAAGGAAAACAAGGTATTTTACAATCGAGCTCAAAAGGAACGCTTTTAATTGATTTTACGACATCGTCACCGACGCTTGCTACACAACTGGCGGAAGAAGCAGAGGACAAAAAGCTACACATGCTGGATGCACCCGTATCTGGCGGAGACATTGGTGCACAAAATGGGACATTATCTATTATGGTTGGCGGAAAGGCTGCCACGGTGGAAGAAGTGAGACCACTATTTGAATGCCTTGGCACTCAAGTTGTCCATCACGGTCCTTCTGGTGCCGGACAATTGGCAAAGCTAAGTAATCAAATTGCCATTGCCTCTAACATGATGGGTGTCGTCGAGGCACTTCGGTTTGCAGAAGTATCAAGATTAGATCCACAAAAGGTACTACAGAGTATTCAAGGTGGCGCGGCAGGTAGCTGGTCGTTAACAAACCTTGCGCCAAGAATGCTTGCAAACGACACAGCCCCAGGATTTTACGTCGAGCATTTTGTCAAAGACCTGCGCATTGCTTTAGAAGAAGCGAAAAAACTCGACTTACCGTTACCTGGCTTACAGAAGGCAGCCGAATTGTATGAAGGGATGCTCCATGACAGCATGGGTCAGTTAGGTACTCAGGCACTCTACGTCTATTATCAAAATTTTTCTTGAAAAATGTCTTCAAGCAACAGTGTGACAGCACCGATGGCAGCTGCTTTGTCTTTTAATGCGGAAACAATGATGGGCGTATGCCTCACTTCTTCGGTGAGGCCGCGCCGTATAACGACTTCTTGCGCCTGAGGTAAAAAGAACGCGGCAGCATTTGACACCCCGCCGCCAATAATGATGGCAGAAGGATCAAATGTATGAATGACATTTACGAGTGCTAGACCAAAAACACGACCGGCTTCTTGAAAAACCGATAAGGCAACCTCATTGCCACGAAGGGCAAGATGACATACATCTTCTCCACATTCGAGGCGAGGCACGTTCGTGTCACCAGTGGCAAGCTGCTCTTTTGTGGATGATACTAAGGAAGGACCGGAAATATACGCTTGCAGACAGCCTTGTTGACCACACGCACAACGCGGACCATCCTCAGAGATCACCAAATGACCAATTTCACCACCGACATTATTCGCCCCATGATGTAGGGTTCGGCCCATAACAATGCCTGCACCAACCCCACGTCCAATATTTATAAACACATGTGAAGGCACATCCTTGCCATGACCAAACCATGCTTCTCCTAAAGCCATGGCCCGTGCATCATTTTCCACATGAACATTCGTTTGGTATATCTGTTCAAAATGATCACGAATTGGGATGTCACGCAAATTCAAATTGGGTGCGAACAGAGAACGCCCTTCAACAATGTCAACTAAACCGTGCATCGCAATGCCGATGCCGGTTAAGATCCGTTTGGAATCCTGTGCTTGAAGCAGCTCATCAGTCACCTGCGTAGCCGTTGCTAATAGTGACTCCTTGGAACAAGGCAATGGTAATGCTCGCTCAGTTGCGTCGATCACTTCGCCTAAAAGATTTGAGAGAACACCTTTGACCGCTGTCGAACCGATGTCCAGTCCAATGACCGAAAATACATCTCGATTTAATTGAAGCAAGGTTGGTTTACGCCCACCACTTGAAGGTCCAGCGGTCGTTTCACAAACATATCCCTCATCGACGAGTTCCTTGACAAGCTTTCCGACAGTAGGGGCAGTGAGCCCTGTTTCCTTGGCAATATCTGCCCGCGAGATCGGGCTTAATAAACGAATGGCATTTAAAACCGTTGCTCGATTCATCGTCTTCATCCGTTTAAAGCTACTAAGTGTCGTCATCACTTTCACCTACACCTTCATCTAATCAAAATAGTAAAAAAGCATTGCTTTCATTGTAAACAAAACTTATAATGAAGGCAAATACTTAATTAATTTAATAAAGTAAGATAAGAGGAGGCATTCATATGGCTGAATTAAGATATAACCCTTTGCTCGATGATTGGACAATGGTCGCAAGCAATCGGCAAAAGCGTCCAGATATGCCAAAGGGATCCTGTCCATTTTGCCCTGGAAGTGGAAAAGTGCCGGACGATTATGATGTTTACTTATATCCAAATGACTTTCCAGTGCTTTCTGAAAATCCTCCAGAGCCCGATGACGTTGGCGGTGGGGTTTACGAAACGAGAAAAGCCTACGGACGTTGTGAAGTCGTGTTGTATTCTAAGGAGCATACAGCAACCCTTCCCGACCTGTCGCGACCACATATGAACCGCCTGATGGACTTATGGACAGAGACGTATGACCGTTTACGTCAACAACCTAAAGTCGAATATGTCATGATTTTTGAAAACCGTGGAAGAGAAGTAGGTGTCACGATGCCTCATCCACACGGCCAGGTGTATGCGTATCCTTTTGTTCCAAAGAAGGTCAGAACTGAAATTGCCTCGTGTCAAGCACATTACGAAAAAACAGAGCGAAATTTATTTGCTGACATGCTGTATGAAGAACAGGTCTTTAAACAACGAATTGTTGCTGAAACGGCGCATTTTCTCGCTTTCATTCCGTTTTTTACTGATTATCCTTTTGGCGTCTACGTCGTCGCAAAAGACAACGTCTGCCATTTGACCGATATGGAAGAGAGCGTTCGTTATGAGCTGGGAGTCCTTTTACAAGATATTGTCGGCGGGATGGATCTCATCTATGACCGTTCATTTCCATACATGATGGTCATGCATCCAGCGCCGGTAAATGAAGAAGATGCTCAATCGTATTACCGTTTTCATATCGAATTTTATCCGCCGTTACGTGGGGAACAGGCGATCAAATTTAATGCGTCTTCAGAAACAGGTGGCTGGGCTGCAGCGAACCCGACGAAGGTTGAAGACAACGCAGCCATTTTAAAAGACTGCATTAAACGATTTCAAGTTACAAAGGGGGGAGAAGGATGACCGTCAATGTAAAAGAACAGGCCGCAGCCTTATTTTCGCAAGAAGCAAATGCATTTCTGACGTATTTTGCCCCAGGGCGAGTCAACTTAATTGGCGAGCACACCGATTACAACGGCGGCTACGTCTTTCCGGCTGCGCTAACAAAAGGCACCTATTTAGCCATATCCAAGCGTAACGATCAGCAAGTCGTCATGAAAAGTGCCCAATTTGACCAAACCGTTTCCCTTGACCTGCAGTCTTTGGATTATGATGATGCACATGACTGGGCGAATTATCCGAAAGGGATTCTGCGTGAATTTGTGACGAATCATGCGTTCGATACTGGCTTAAACTTTTATTTTCACGGAAACATTCCAAATGGCGCCGGACTATCTTCATCAGCATCGATCTGTTTAGTCACTGCATATGCCTTGAATGACCTCTTCCACTTCAAGGTGTCGAAAACAGACCTCGCGTTTTTATGTCAACGCGTCGAGAACAACTATATCGGTGTAAACAGCGGCATTATGGATCAGTTTGCCGTAGCATTTGGCAAAGAAGATCATGCCCTGTTCTTAAACTGCGAAACACTAGAAAAAGAGCTTATCCCTTTAACACTCGGTGCTTATCAACTCGTCATCTCAAACACAAACAAGCGTCGCGGCCTCGCTGATTCTAAGTACAATGAACGGCGCAGTGAATGTGACAAAGGACTAAAAGAGTTACAACAAGAGATTCCTACGCTGCAAAATTTAAGTGACGTTACGATCGATTTATGGAAAAAAAACCGTTCTGCTCTTACAGATCCAACTGTCGCAAAGCGTGTCGAACATGTCGTTCAAGAAAATGCCCGCGTCGTCGCCGCCGTACAAGCCTTAAAAACGAACGACTTAGAGCACTTCGGCAAGTTAATGATCGAATCACATGAATCGTTACGAGATTTATATGAAGTGACAGGAAATGAGCTTGATACAATGTTTGACCTCCAAAAAAAGGAAGCAGGCTGTTTAGGCACACGAATGACTGGCGCTGGTTTTGGCGGATGTACTGTAAGCATCGTACACAAGGACCATACGGATCAGTTTATCGACAATGTCACGAAAGCTTACGAAAAAGCGATTGGTTGGTCGCCGGAAATGTATGTTTCTAATATTGGCGATGGCGTAAAAAGTCTATAAGGAGGCGTTTTGTCGATGAGTATTCTCGTTACAGGTGGCGCAGGTTATATTGGCAGCCATACCGTGGAATATATGAAAGAACAAGGAAAGGACATTATCGTTTTTGATAACGTCCGCACAGGTCATCGAGAAAGTGTGCAAGGGACAACGATGATTGAAGGTGATCTCCTTCACAAAGATCAATTGGAACACGTTTTTTCCACATACGACATTGACGCAGTCGTGCATTTCGCTGCCCGCTCTCTCGTCGGAGAGAGTGTGGAAGATCCGCTCGCGTATTACGAAAATAACGTTGTGGGGACTTTTAATCTCATCAACACAATGGTGAAGCATGGAGTAAAAAAGATCGTTTTTTCATCAACAGCTGCCACCTACGGTAACCCTGAAGATGTACCAATAAAAGAAAATGCACCAACGGTCCCGACAAACCCATACGGTGAGACAAAGTTGGCGATTGAACGTATGCTTCATTGGTGCGAAAAAGCATACGGATTGAAATCCGTCAGCCTGCGCTATTTTAACGCCGCTGGGGCTTCTCCAAAAGGGACAATCGGAGAAGATCACACGGTAGAAACCCATCTGATTCCAATCATTTTACAAGTGGCTCTCGGGAAGCGAGAATCGATTTCAATTTTTGGTGATGACTATGAAACAGAAGACGGAACTTGTGTTCGTGATTATATTCATGTGATGGATCTCGCCTCTGCACACGATTTAGCGCTCGAATACCTTGAGCATGGTGGAGAGAGCGACATCTTTAACCTCGGGAATGGACAAGGCTTTTCTGTCCTTGAAGTGATCGATACGTGTCGTCAAGTTACCGAACATCCGATTCCAGCAAAAACCGCACCAAGACGAGCTGGCGACCCAGCAATTTTGATTGCCTCGGCTGATAGAGCGCAGAGAGATTTAGGGTGGACGCCTCAATATCCTGCCTTAAACAATATTGTCGAGCATGCATGGCGCTGGCATAAAGCGCACCCAAATGGATATTAGACCATGCGTCATTCATTTGTTAAACTAACATAAGCGGCGCTCTGAAACATTTGTTCCTAGAGCCACACGAAGCTGCAGATATTCATCTGCAGTTTTTTTAATAGAAGGAGGAATGACGATGATTTCAATGATTTGGGCAATGGACGAGGATCAGCGCATTGGTCAAGAAAATGATCTGCCGTGGCACTTGCCGAACGACCTCAAGTATTTTAAAGCAAAGACATTAGAAAAACCGATTGTCATGGGGCGGAAAACGTACGAATCTTTTGGTGCTAAGCCTTTACCGAAACGAGAAAATTGGATATTGACGACACAAAAAGGTGCGATTGAACCAAAGCCGAATGTCCATGTTGTTCATCATCTAGAATCCGTTGTGCAAAAAGCAAAAGAAGATGATCAAGAATGGATGATTATTGGCGGAAGCCAAATATACCGCTTATTTTGGCCCTATGCAGATCGGTTGTACGTCACGCGAATCCATCATACGTTTACTGGAGATACTTTCTTTCCAGAAGTGGACTGGTCGATATTTCAACTGGTCAATACAGAACAAGGTATTGTCGATGAAAAAAATAATTATGCGCATACATTTGAAATTTATGAAAGAAAATCGTAAGTTCTTTTGACGTAGCTTTATGAAATATGATTAAATAGGAAGAAAACGTTACAGGTGGCCAGCCACCTTGCCACGAAAGGAACATCCTATGATGACGAAAACTAAATTAACCCACATGGAAGAGATCATAGTGGCCAACCATACGCTGAAGGACGTTATTGTCCAGACGCCTTTACAGCGTAACGCTGTGCTGTCTGAGCGTTATCAGTGCAACGTCTATTTGAAAAGAGAAGACTTACAAATCGTCCGTTCATTTAAAATTCGCGGAGCCTTTAATGCAATTGCAAGTCTTTCTGAGGAAGAGCGTGCCTCAGGTGTCGTCTGTGCATCGGCAGGAAACCATGCCCAAGGCGTCGCCTATGCTTGTAGCGCATTGCAAATTCGCGGCAAAATTTTCATGCCTGCGCCGACACCACGCCAAAAGGTTAACCAAGTGCAGCGATTCGGCGGCTCCTTCGTAGACGTCATTTTGACTGGTGATACGTTCGATGATTCGTATCAAGAGGCGATGACTTGTCAAGAAGAAGAACAGATGACGTTTATTCATCCGTTCGATGATCATCGCACGATTGCTGGGCAAGGTACGATGGGCATTGAAATTATGAATCAAATGGAAGAGCAGATTGATTATTTATTTGCTGCGATCGGTGGCGGCGGCTTAATTTCAGGCGTCGGTTCGTATATTAAAGGGCTTAGCCCACACACGAAAGTGTATGGCATCGAGCCTAAAGGAGCACCAGCGATGAAGACGGCTTTAGAAAAAGGAGAAGTCGTCACACTGGACAAAATTGAGAAATTTGTCGATGGCGCCGCGGTAAAACGAGTCGGCGAACTGCCATTTTCAATTTGTCAAAACATCCTTGATGGTGTCACTGTCGTCCCTGAAGGTAAAGTCTGTAAAACATTACTCGAACTTTATAACGAAAATGCGATCGTTGCTGAGCCAGCTGGTACATTATCAGTCGCTGCCCTCGACCTGCATAAAGATGAAATTCGCGGAAAAAATGTCGTTTGTATCATTAGCGGCGGAAATAATGACATTGGTCGGATGCAGGAAATTAAAGACCGTTCGATGATTTATGAAGGCTTACAGCATTATTTCATTGTTCATTTTCCGCAACGCGCAGGCGCCTTGCGTGAGTTCCTGCACGAAGTATTGGGGCCGGACGATGACATTACGCGTTTTGAATACACGAAGAAAAACAACAAAGATCAAGGGCCGGCACTCGTCGGAATCGAATTAAAACGCGCAGAAGACTATTGGCCGCTCATCCAACGAATGGACAGCTCAGGTTATCAATATACTGACGTGAATAAAGACCCTGCGTTATTTGACCTTTTAATTTAATCATTGCAAAAAGAAACAGCCCTAGTTGGATCATAATCGATCCTTAGGGCTGTTTGTCATGTTTACAGATAACTGAGTAAGATAAGGGCGGGGAAGTGTTTCTGCCAGCTTACACGATAAGTATGTCGATCCTATTTCAATTATTTCATGATTAGATTTTTAAAATCTTATTCTATCCTTATTTGTTGGAATCCCATTTTTCACTTTTTCCCATGTGCCATTTTTAAATAATTCGTATTGTTCAAAAGCACAAGGCAATCCGTTTGCAGTAGCTACGTCACTACGATCCATTAGTTGAAAATGCAAATGTGGCGTAAAGGAGTTACCTGAATGACCCACTCTACCTATAACGTCACCTTTTTTTACATTCTGACCAACTGAAACCTGAATTGACCCTGTTTGAAGATGGACTAATCCAGCATATACATTGTCGCCACATTCTATCATGATATAGTTGCCAGCAATTGATCGTATGTCGTCTTTATCTAAGTCGAAATAATGAGCATTTTTATAAGCGTTAGACATATCTGATAGCCATTTTGTTCGTGTTCGTTCTTTATAACCATCCTCTGCTTTGACAATGATCCCGTCGCAGGGTGAATATACTTCTTGCCCCCAACAATAATATTCATCTAGGGGGACCCCAAAAAGTAAATATTTCGCCAAACTAACGCGATAAGCGGGCCACCCCTTTCTTGCCCAATCCACTTGTATAAAGTCAAAAGCATATCTAGATCCAAATTTGTTTGTGCCATGACTCGGAATTTTTGTCCCTGGGGTGTTTGGAGAGTGCCATTCTCCCCTCAAAGGAGACCCTACAATGATCGGCTCACGCGTATCAATCATCACATATCCCTCCTCAGTCGATTCTTTACCCTTATTAGAGCCACAAGGCAAGTGCCAGTACGACTCTCATAAGTACATGCATACGTTTTTTTCGAGTTGAACGCACATTCGCCTATTATTCATTGCTTCACATGTAGAATACTCTCAGCTCATTAAAAATGTCCATCAAGATCTTCACTTACATTTAAGCATCTTCATCAATTCACTTTGGAAAATGATCTACTACATCAATGTATCGATATTCTAAAAAAACAACATCATACTGCGTCCATATAGTGCTCAACGAAATAAAACAAAAAACCTTTCCTTTATATCTTGTTATACGATATAATCCTATATAACGACATAAAGGAGTGGTTTTATGAACAGTGACGTTTCACGATTAAATGAATATTGGACTGATATTTATTTTTATTTACATTATCCACACAAAGAAAAGATTACCCACCAAGTCGTGCGGATTCTGCAAATTGTAGATAAACGAAAAGAGGTAGGTGTAAGTGAGATTGCTTCTGACTTACACATTTCTCATAATACTGCATCAGAGCATGTTAAAAGAATCATCGACAAAAAGTACTTGAACAAGAAGAGAGATGCTCTTGATGAGAGAAAAGTCATTCTTTCCCTGACAGATCTCGGTAAAGAAGTGTTACACCGAAACACAAGTTTAGACGAAGGTAAATTAGAACAGATCATGAGCCAACTAGATGAAAATGAAAAAAATGGAATAGAACGAGCTCTAAAAACCTTAAGCGAGCGTGCAAAACAATGTATGTGATCATGAAAATTATTGCTTCCGCTACTGTAATCGGTATTGTAACAGAAATTGCGCGAAGATTTCCTTCTTATGGAGGGATCATAGCGGCTCTTCCATTAGTTAGTTTACTGAGCATCATTTGGCTGTACGTCCAGGGGGAAAAAACGGCCACGTTAAGCAAGTTTGCCTTAGGGGTGCTTTGGGGATTTCCGGCGACTGCCGTGTTGTTACTCATCGTTTATATTGCATTACAACATTCGGTCAATTTATTGATCTCTATAGGTTTAGGGGTGTCAGGATGGTTCATATTTTTACTGCTCCAAGACCTTGTTTTTAAATATGTCAGAGTTTTTTTCTTCAGCTAATATAGGGAGAGACAAATTTGCCTTTAGCGTAGGGGAAGCCACCTTTTCACATCCGCAAAGAGTGGATTGACATCAAAAAAGATGGCTGTATCTCTAAAAGCGATCATTTATTTGTTATCTGTCCTATAGCTAGGCTTTCCAAGTCTCGCTCGTGTAGAAAGTTCATACTTAGCACCTATTTAATTCGATATCATTTTTTTATTGTAGGCTTTACCGATCATGATTAACTTAAAAAGGCGTAAAAGGGTTTAACCTTCTACGTCTTTTTAGACTTCACGACTTTTTAAACATCCGGTAATAGACAAAACCGAGACATAATGCTCCGCCAATGGAGCATACATAAGGTAGGATGTCCACACGAATCATCTCCTGCTCGTTTCAGCATTTCAATGTAGTGTTGAACACGCCAATCATTCCTATACATTATTGCGCAAAAACGTGTCCGCCAATTTGTGTAATGGTTGCACGCGTAAAAATCCACTGCGACGTTGCTGTGTTCGGATTATAATAATACAGTGCCTGGCCTGTAGGATCCCAGCCTTGCAACGCATAATACACCGCCTCATAAGCCTGGTCATTTGGTTCTAAGGCATATTGCCCATCCTGAATGGCAGTAAATGCATTCTCTTGATAAATGACTCCAGAGACTGTATTCGGAAACTCTTGCGATTCAAGACGATTTAAAATAACAGCAGCCACGGCGACCTGACCCCGCATTGATTCTCCACGTGCTTCCCCATGAACTGCTTTTGCCATTGAACGGATTTCTTTTTTAGTAATTGTTTGTGAGTATAGCTTTTGCAATGTATCGTTCGTCAGCTCACCATTTGAATGCAAGCCGCGACTATCTTGAAATTGTTTCAGTGCATTTTCAGTTTGTGAAGACCATTGGCCGCTTTTTGAACCTACAGCATAGCCTAATGACTTTAAACGTTTTTGCACATCAACAATGGTTGTTTCGGTAAACATTTTCTCTGCTTTTGTATGAAATGGATGCAAGATGACAAGACAAATGGTACATAGTAGGATAGAAGTAATCCTTTTTATATGAATTCCTCCTTTCACATCACTCAGCGATGCGACTTGGTCACTTTTTTGATCATACATAAGCCATCCTACCGAAATGTATGCCGGCGTTCTATAGTGTTCTATTGGTGATAGAGGAGGACGACGTCCAAAAAAGGAAACGCATGGGCAAGGAGGAGATTGATTCTGAAAAAAAGCTTTTATCAATACGTTATGAAATACAGGCAGCCTAAAGCCGTTGATGATTATTCAGCCTTCGCTGAAGACCTATTTAAAGACCATCTATTTCCAAAACACTCTGGAAGTTATGAAGAAATCAGCCGATATTTAGAAGAGAATGCTCTGTCATTAAATGCTGTTCAAGTTTTTGATGACTTGTGGCGTTTATATGAAGAGGAAGAAGTGTAATAAGTAAGTAGTGCTGTTTTTGATAATGAAGTGAGAGGAGTTTTTCCATGAGCATGATGGACACAAAGCAGTTAATCGAACAAACATTCCAAGAACTCGCAAAGGACCCAACGCTTTTAGCTGATATAAGCGAGGCAGAACGCGAAAAGTTCTTAGACTCTGCTGAAGAAATTTTAACGACGACAGACAAAGTAATCAAAAGCTACATACGAGTCACACGTGATAATGGGTCCGTCATCCGTATTCCTGCCTATCGTGTACAACACAGTAATGTCAGCGGTTTCTATAAAGGCGGAATTCGCTTTAGTGAAAATGTCAACGAAGATGAAGTGGAAAATCTCGCTTTTTTAATGACGCTAAAAAATGCCCTTCACGAGCTTCCATACGGAGGTGCCAAAGGTGGCGTTGGCATCCAGCCACGCGACTTTTCCGATCGAGAGCTGTACAGCATTAGTAAAAAATATGTACAACGGTTCTCGCCAGATCTTGGACCAACGCATGACATACCGGCTCCAGATGTAGGAACAAGCGCACGTGTTATGGACTGGATGGTCGGTGAATATAAAACAATTCATCCTGGTGATCAATACTTAAACGCATTTACAGGGAAAAGCGTCGAAAACGGGGGCGCTCTTGGTCGTCGTGAAGCCACAGGACGAGGCACTTTCCTTAGCTATTTTTGGCTTTTAAATAGCTGGCTTGACCAAAAAATGAGCCAGTCTCAAGAAGACCTCCCTAAGATTATGCAACACAAACAGTGGAATACGCTGGATGAACTGAGACAAAAGCACTCCGCTTCAGATCCGATTGATGTCGCAATCCAAGGGTTTGGTAATGTCGGCAGTGTGGTCGCGAAAGAAGCATTTGACGCAAGCAAAATTAACCACCGTGTTATCGGTGTTTCCGACCGCTACACGACCCTTTATCACCCGAATGGCTTAAACATTCCAAAACTGATCCAATATACGGATAAACATATCGATCTGCCAAAAACGGAACAAGATTTATTAGAAGCTGGCATTGAAGCGACGATTTATCCACCGGAAGACGTGTTAACACTTGATGCCGAAGTGCTGTTTCTTGCTGCCATTGAAAACCAAGTGCATGAAGGAAACATGGAAGATATTAAAGCAAGTATTCTCGTTGAAGGGGCAAATGCGCCAGTGAACGCACAAGCTGACAAATATTTGCAGGATAAAGGTGCACTCGTGATCCCTGATATTCTTGTCAATGCCGGCGGCGTCATTGTCTCCTATCTAGAATGGAAACAAGCAAAAATTACTCGCATTTACAGCGAAAAAGAAGTCCATGAAGAAATGGCAAAACAGTTGATCCAAACATACCAAAAGGTTTATGATGCTTACTTTTACGGTGAATCACAATCTATGCGTAAAGTGTGTTACACATTGGCATTAAAACGTCTGATTACCCTGCTCCATCGCCTCGGAAAGCTTTATTAAATTCAACATTCTTGGGGGAGAGATCATGAAGACGATTCCCATTACGAGTATTGAAGGCGTGCGGATTGGCCAAGTGTCAGATCACGACAATTTGACAGGCTGTACGGTTTTATTTTGCCCCTCTGGTGCTGTTGGCGGTGTGTCTGTTCGTGGAGGCGCTCCTGGAACACGTGAAACAGATGCCCTTCACCCTTCGCGTCTCGTTTCTGAAGTGCATGCGATCTTTTTAACCGGCGGATCAGCCTACGGTTTACGCGTCGCTGACGGTATTATGGATTATTTAGAAGAGCAAGAGATTGGCTTTGAAACAGAAGCCGCACGTGTGCCCATCGTCAGTGGAGCCGTCATCTATGATTTAAATGAAGGAGCGCCACATGTCCGTCCCGACGCTGCGATGGGAAGATTAGCATGCGAACGGGTGTCGAACGCATTTGACGTTGGCCGCTATGGTGCAGGTACTGGTGCGACTATTGGAAAAGTGAGAGGGAAAGAAGGACAAATGAACGGTGGCATTGGCGCCGCCGCCTGCCAAATAGGCGATGTGAAAATGGGAGCCGTCGTCGCGGTCAATTGCTTTGGGGATGTGTTCCATCCACTCACAGGGAAACGTTTAGCAGGTGTGACTGGTGAGCAATCCGTCGAAGATATCTTGCTTTCCGGCAATATTCCTGATCAAAAGCGTGAGAATACAACGATTGGGGTCATTGTTACGAATGCTTCGTTAAGCAAAGAGGAAAGCACAAAATTAGCGGATATTGGTCACAATGGATTCGCCCGCACCATCCGTCCTGTACACACAATGGTGGATGGAGATACGCTATTTTCCATGGCGACGGGAGCCGTTAAAGACTACTCGTTCCTTCAGCTCAGCGTACTAGCTGTCAAAGTCGTCGAAGAAGCTGTTATTTCTGCCGTCATTGCTGCAAATGACCTCGATCTCTCTGAGTAAGGTGCTTTTCATTTTCACTTTTTTTTGCTATGATTAACTGTTGTATGAACGGTGAAATAGAAAGGTGAAGAGAATGACACAAAAAGCGTATCGAGTGTTGCTGTACTACCAATATGTAACCATTGATGATCCAGAAACATTTGCTGCAGAGCATTTAGCTTACTGCAAAAATTTAGGAATTAAAGGACGTATTCTTGTAGCTCATGAAGGAATAAATGGCACAGTATCGGGGACAGTTGAACAAACTGAAGCTTACATGGAACATGTCCGGAGCGATGAACGCTTCAAAGATATGGCATTTAAAATAGATGAAGCCGATAAACATGCCTTTAAAAAGATGCACGTACGTCCGCGACCAGAAATTGTTAATTCCTCGCTCAATGAACATATTAACCCTAATCGACAAACGGGGCGCTACCTAGAACCTGAAGAATTTAGGAAAGCGCTAGAGGATGATGATGTTGTCATCATCGATGCTCGTAACGATTATGAATATGACATTGGACATTTCCGTAATGCCATTCGACCAGACATCAAGACGTTTAGAGAGCTACCTCAATGGATTAAAGAGAATCTAGCAGATCAAAAAGACAAAAAGATTCTTACTTACTGCACGGGCGGGATTCGTTGTGAAAAATTTACCGGCTTCCTGATTGACGAGGGTTTTAAAGACGTCAACCAACTTCACGGTGGCATTGTCACTTACGGAAAAGATGAAAAAGTTCAAGGCGAGCTATATGACGGCAAATGTTTCGTCTTCGATGAGCGTATGTCTGTTCCAGTCAACCAAAAAGAAGACGTTGTCGTTGGGAAATGCTATCATTGTGGCAAAGCAGAAGATCGCTATGTAAACTGCGCAAATCCAGAGTGCAACAGGCTATATGTTTGTTGTGAGGAGTGCGAACCAAAATATCGCCGTTCATGCTCAGATGACTGCCGCACACACGGTAGAAACCGTTATGTTGATCCAGAAGAACCGCAAAGTCAGCAAGTCGGATAAATGCTACTTTCAAGTGTAGACAAAGTTAGGCTACTTTTGTCTACACTTATTTTCATTTACAATGTTTCTGCTTATATTTGCAACATGAAACAGGCGGAGCACTAAGGCCATTTTAGGGTCATGCTCAAAATAAAAAATGAAGCCGCAAATATTGTTGTATAAAGAGGATTTCTCTCACATATCTCGAATTGATTTGTGTAGAACGCCATTAAGATTAGGGGAGAGACATCATATGAAAATTGGATTAAGCTCATACAGCATCGTGAGAGCATTAAATGAGGGGACTTTTGACATTTTCGGGGCGATGGACTGGATGAAGGAAAAAGGGGCAGAGCATATTGAAATTGTACCCTTTGGCTTCGACATTAACGTAGAAGTCGCTAAACAAATCAAACAAAAAGGGCAAGACATCGATCTTGATATTTCCAATTATGCTATTGGGGCTAACGTCTTAAATGAAGATGGAAGTGTCAATCGCAAGGAAGTGGATCGCTTAAAAGAAGAAGTCGATATTGCACACGCCCTCGGTGTAAAACGGATGCGCCATGACGTTGTCGGCCATCGTGACAACCCACTTGATTTTAATGCATTCGAGAAGGATCTGCCTAACCTTGCTGAAGCATGTAGAGAAATCGCTCAGTATGCGCGCGAAGCTGATATCGTCACAAGTATTGAAAATCACGGATTTTACGTCCAAGGTTCTGACCGAGTGTCGAGACTGATCCATGAAGTAAACGAACCAAATTTCCGCCTTACACTTGATGTAGGTAACTATTTATGTGTCGATGAAGATCCTGAAGCCGCCGTTGTGAAAACGCTTGATCTAGCATCTATTGTTCATTTTAAAGATTTTCTTATTCGTAAAAACTGGAATCCAGGCAATCACTGGTTAACAACACCTTTTGATACATATTTGCGAGGGTCGGTCATCGGGGAAGGGGACATCAATTTACAAAGGGTCGCTCGTCGTGTCGCTGAATCGTTTGACGGCTATGTGTCCGTCGAATTTGAAGGCCCAGAAGACTGCTTATGGGCTTCTGAGATTTCGATGAACAATGTACGACGTCTGTTTGCAGAAGTACCATCGACTAACGAAGGTTAAGAGGGCAAAACTCATCTTCTCTAAGTCAAAGTGATCGTTTTATAGCATGCAAGAAAAGCATCCCTACTTAAGGGATGCTTTTTCGTTGAACGGAAATCTCACGAGGCCCGAATAGCGTATGCATTAGTGTGTCTGTTTCCACCTCATTCAAAGGAACTAAAGGAAGGCGTACATTTCCTGCCGGAAGTCCTTTTCGGTACATCGCTGCTTTTAGCGGCACCGGATTTGGTGAGGAAAAGAGAGCATTCATCCGCGGTACGAGATCGCGGTGGATTTGACCCGCTAAGGCCGGTTGTCCGCCAAAGAAGGCATGCAGCATTTGCTTCATTTCCGGTCCAAACAAATGACTTGCCACCGATACTGCGCCGGAACAGCCGACAGCGACTGCTGGCAGGGTCAAATGATCTTCACCAGTATAAATATGAAAATCGTGTGGTGTTTTTTCCACCATTTCAGCGATTTTAGCAAATTCGTCGCTTGCTTCCTTTAAAGCAACAATGTTTGGTAGCTGCGCAAGGCGAATCAGCGTTTCTGCTGACAGATTGGAAGCAGTTCGTCCAGGGACATTGTATAACATGACCGGCAGAGAAGTCGCCTCAGCTATTGCTCTAAAATGCTGATACAATCCTTCTTGACTTGGCTTATTATAGTAAGGCGCGACGAGCATAATCCCTTGAACACCGAGAGCTGCAGCTTTTTTTGTCATCTGAATCGATTGTGCAGTATTATTTGAGCCAGTACCTGCGATGACCGGAATTCGTCCAGCAGCGGCCAGAACCGTTTCCGATAAAACGACTTGCTTTTCATCCTCACTTAAGACAGGGCTCTCACCTGTTGTCCCGCAAGCAACAATAGCATCGGAACCATTTTCAATGAGATGATTTACAAGTCGATGAATACCAGGAATATCGACCTCATCATCAGCCGTAAAAGGGGTGACCATCGCTGTAATTAGTTGTCCAAAATACATAATAAAACCCTCCAGGAGAAAAAATAAAAATCCTTTGGTCTACCAATGAAATAAATGACCAAAAAAGGGCTTCAGACGCAGGCTGCAATACATAAAAAAGCAGCATAAGAATCGCAATCGCTATCCTCATGCTGCTTGAAACGTATTCGCTTCTACATACATGTGATAGCCCTCCATATAGTTTAAAAACAAACTATATGACAGTTCTGCATTTATTTAATGCAAAACCAGCAGTCTCGTGTATGAGTGCACGATTGACTTGCTTCGGCGGCTTCCCCTTTCAGCTGTCTTCTTCGGTCTCATCTCCTCCAACGGCTTACTGATGGCTTCCGCACCTCTATCGTTCTTATTCAAAATGTGTTTAAGCACTTTTAACGTCATGTTATGTAACAATATATCAGAAAAAATCTAGTGACGCAATGCGATTTATCTACGTTACTCAATTCTGTCAAATAAATGTAAAGGTCGGAACGTTTAAAATGAAGAAGCAAAGGGAAAAATGTCAAATAATCAAAAAACGATCATGGAGGTGTGTCGGTTGACCATTGAACGGATCGCATTAGTTATTGACAGAGCTCCCGAACAGCTTCAAGGTATTGATGTCGTTGCTCCCCTTGTTGAAATGTATTCTGCTCACCTCACACTGTTATACGTTGCCAGTGAAAAGCGCAAACATTCTACGGCTTTCCAAGGCATGAGCCACCTGTTAACTGTAGCCGCTAATAAACAAGTATCCGATGAAAAAATGCTTCTCATACAACAAAAGAGGGTGGAAGTGGAAGGAGAGGATGTCTATCGGTCTGCGCGGATCAAGCTATGGAAAAATGGAATTCAAGCTCATTTCAAAGCCATTTGTGGCGACTTCCCTTATGCTGTGTCTGATTTTGCAATTCAAGAGAATATCGATTTAGTCGCCCTTCACAAAGCATCCTCCGCATCATCGCTTTGGCCTCTCCGCCGAAAAAAGATGAGGATCGATTACTTGACATTTGTTCAAGACCTGTCATGATCATCAATAAAAAGTCAGTAGATCGGTTTCTATATGTTCAAGCTGAAGAATCAAGCTCATCTACAAGTCATTCGCACACAAATACACCTGTTTAAATGCATAAAATCTTAATAAAAGGAGTTTTCTCAAATGGTTTACGAACAGTTCATCTTTGAAATCTCTAAAGATTTCAACTCGCTATTTGTTGATTTTGAAGAAGCGTTGCTGCTTCAGGAGCGTATTGATACATTTGATGAATATTTTCATGAAATAACACAGGACGATGACTTAATGAACGAGATTATTGTAGAAGCTGAACGGTTTGGGCGTCCGAAAGATTTATTCTTAGACGATTTATATCAATACGTCAAAAATTTCAATGGGGCGATCGAAAAACACATTACCCTTATTGAGCACAAGATAGATGCCGGTGAAATGCAAAAAGAAGAACAATTAAAAGCACGCTTTAATAAAACACGCCTAGAGCGAGCGTTGGCATAATTCGTCATCGATCGCCAAAACAATTCAAAAAGTAGCATATTTGTTACAAAAGGTTTATACTATAAGTATTGTGGGAATATTCATTCTAAGCAAGACAACAGCTCAGCTTTTTAAATAGTGAAGGGAAGGTGAACGACAGTGACACAAAACCATTGGTTAAATGTCGGCGACTGGGTTAGTGGAAGAACAGTAAATGATGAAATATTTATCGGCTTTGTTGAGTCATTTGAGAATACAAACGGATCCGTAAAAGTGACAGTAACTGAATGCGATCATACTTCCCTCATTCATAAACGAATTGTCACTTTTCAAAACCTCATAAAAAAACTTCCTATTTTTGACATTCAAGAAAAAGGGCAATTGCATAATTTAATAGATATTGCGTTAATGGAAAAAGACCGTGAAACATTCATGCAGCTCACAAGACGATTGCAAGAAATGGAAAATTCGAAAGATCCGGTCGGTGCTATATAATCTTATTGAAACACATTTGAACACAGCGGACACTCGCTGTGTTTTTTTGCTTAATAAAAGGCTAATCTCCGCATATTTCTTGACACATCACCCTTCGTCTCATGATACAATGCCCAAAAAGAGGGGTGACTTCCATTGATTATTCGCCATGAGTCATCAACTGAATTGCATTTTTATCGTCAGCACGATCATGGGATTATTTCCGGCACATTAGCGACCTACTTGCAAGATCGTCTTTTACCTTTTCCAAACGCAGTACGAGATCAATGGCTTACAGCTGTCAGAGACCATGATATTGGTTGGACTGAATTAGACGAGGAGATACTTTGGGACGAAGAAAAGCCAGAGCCTTATCAATTTGAGCATTACCCAGCTCTCGCTAAAACGAGGGCATATGAACGAGGCATTAATCAAGTTGAAAAACAATCTATATTGGCAGGACTTTTGTGTAGTATGCATTTAAGCTCATTTTTTGAAGGAGCGACCAGCTTACTTCCAGAAGAAAGAAATTTTTTAAATAAGGAACATCAAAGACAAGAACAGCTCTATTTACAACAGCCTCTTACGAAAGATCAGCTTGATGCATCACTTCATTTACTTCAATTTTGCGATCATCTGTCTTTATACATTTGTCAAAATAAGCCTGGGAGTTATAAGATCAACGAATTCCCCTGGTATAAAGAAGGGTTTGCGTACCGCTCAGGAGCATTACGAAATCATCCTATTCTCGGCTGGTGGACAGACGAAAATCGTGTCGTTTTGCACCCTTTCCCATTCAAATCGTCTGTTAACGTTTTGATGCCTTACAAAAGGCTCGAAAAAGAAGGATTACACCCGAACAATATTAACGATCGATTTCATCGTGCTTCAGTAGAATATTTGACTGTGCAATTCGCCCCAATTGAGGAGGAAGACGTATGGCAAAAGCAATTTTAAAAAACGATTGGGCGGAGGTCGTTGGCTCAGAATTTACTAAAGACTATTACACAAGGCTTCGCCAATTTTTAAAAAAAGAGTATCAAAACGAGCGTATTTTTCCGCACATGAACGATATATTTGAAGCCCTTCACTTACGTCGTATAAAAATACAAAAGTGGTTATCCTTGGTCAAGATCCTTATCACGGTCCTCACCAGGCACATGGATTGAGTTTTTCAGTTCAAAAAGGGGTTGCGACCCTCCGAGCTTACAAAACATGTATAAAGAACTGTCCGATGATCTTGGCTGCCCAATACCACACCATGGCTCACTAGTAAAATGGGCAGAGCAAGGCGTCTTACTATTAAATACGGTGCTTACTGTACGTCAAGGTCAAGCAGCCTCCCACCGCGGGAAAGGCTGGGAAAATTTCACTGACGCTGTCATTTCTGCGCTGAACGAACGAGAGACACCCGTCGTTTTTTTATTGTGGGGGAGGCATGCTCAACACAAACAGTCCTTACTTGATCTTAATCGCCATCGAGTGATCACGTCACCACATCCGAGCCCGTTGTCTGCTCACCGTGGCTTTTTCGGAAGCAAACCGTTTTCCCGTACAAATCATCACTTAAAAGAGATTGGACAAACACCAATTGATTGGTGCATCGATACATAATGAACTCAGCTAGTTTTAATGTCGTTGGACTAGCTGAGCGACTTTTTTCATATACTGTGTCACGAATAGCGCTTCACAGGAGGACACAGAATGAAAAAATACTTTGCCATGTTTTTTGGCAGTTTTTTCGTCAGTATAGGGATCAATGGCTTTATTATTCCTCATCATCTGTTAGACGGCGGGGTCATTGGCTTAAGTTTATTGCTTAAATATACGTTTGGTACGAACATCGGCTTGACAATCCTCATCATTAGCTTTCCAATTTACTTATTTGCCTGGTTTTATTTTCGTATGTATTTTATGAATGCGATTCAAGGTCTCCTTGCTTCAACGTTATTTATTGACCTTCTTGCGCCAGTGCATAGCTGGTGGCACTGGCCGGTATATATGAGTGCCGTATGGGGCGGACTTTTTATCGGAATCGGTGTAGGCATTATGCTAAGAAACCATACAGGCACTGGCGCAATTGATCTGTTGGCGCAGTGCCTTGCTAGTGTCACTTCAATCCATGTCAGCTATTTTATTTTGGCTATCGACGCCGTTATTATCTTATCTGGTGGTTTCGTCTTAGGTGGTGGATCGTTGATGTATTCGATGATTGTGATCATCATCGTCGCTATTGTCACAAATTTAATCATGCGTGTGAGAGCAATTCACATCTTATCTTAGGCATCACCGCAATACATTTTTCGGCTGATACCCCGCACTTCGGAGCGAGCGTTCCAACCACACCGATTGCGTTAGCTCATCGTCATACCAGACAATCAAATCTCCATCGGTCGTCAGATAAGTGTTTTCAACGCCAAGCAGCCTTTTCATTACTTGATCGGGAGCTGTTTCACAATCTTCGCACGTGCCGACCACTTGTTTAAAAATCATCTTTTCTTGCCCAGCACGGGCATGCGGCTGATTCCCTGTAAAAATAGACATGAAAAAAAGTGCGCTCAACAACGTGCTAATGAGCAATACGTGCTGCCACATCGATTTGTTCATTGGCTATTCTCTCCTTTTTAGATCATTATGATCATAGATTGTGTAAAAAATAGAGGAATATGCACATATGGTTTACTTCGGGCAGTTGTTTTTTTGCGGCAATTACGGCTACAATAAATACAGACACAGTCGACTAGAACATATGTTCCGGTTGTGCTACAATATAAAGCAGAGCTTGTAGAAGGGGGGCCGCCATATATGACGACCTTTGATTATAATGATGATGCGATCCAAGTACTCGAAGGGTTAAATGCGGTTAGAAAAAGACCAGGGATGTATATCGGCAGTACAGATGCTCGCGGCTTGCATCATCTCGTGTTTGAAATCGTAGATAATGCTGTTGACGAAGCATTGGCTGGCTTCTGTACGGAAATTTCCATCAGGATACATAAAGATCAATCGATTACGATTACAGATAACGGGCGTGGAATGCCTACAGGGATGCATAAGACCGGGAAGCCGACGTCTGAGGTCATTTTCACTGTCCTGCATGCCGGTGGTAAATTCGGCCAAGGTGGCTATAAGACGAGTGGAGGACTGCACGGTGTAGGTGCCTCTGTTGTCAATGCTTTGAGTGAAGTTCTTGAAGTGACCATTCATCGTGATGGCAATCGATTTGTGCAACGGTTTGAGCACGGCGGAACGCCAGTGACGACATTAGAGAAAAAAGGACCGACCAAAAAAAGAGGCACAGAAATTCACTTTAAGCCAGACCCGCAAATATTTACGACGACACAGTTCCAATTCGAAACACTTTCCGAGCGTTTCCGTGAGTCAGCCTTTTTGTTAAAAGGGTTAACCATTACCTTTACAGACGAACGACAGGACGTCACTGAATCCTATGTATATGAAGACGGCATTCGTGCCTTCGTTTCCTATTTAAACGAAGATAAAGATCCGTTGCATGAAGGCGTTTATTTTGAAGGAAGTCATGGTGACATTGATATCGAATATGCTTTTCAATTTCATGATGGCTTTTCTGAAAACACGATTTCATTTGTAAATAATGTGCGGACAAAGGACGGCGGAACGCACGAAGCTGGTGCAAAAACAGCAATGACGCGCGTGTTTAACGAGTACGCACGCAGCATCGGTTTATTAAAAGAAAAAGACAAAAATTTAGATGGCACGGATATTCGTGAGGGGATGACTGCTGTCATCTCTGTTCGAGTGCCAGAAGATAAGCTTCAGTTTGAGGGACAAACAAAAGGGAAGCTCGGTACACCGGAGGCTCGCTCATCGGTAGATACACTACTTTCGGAGAAATTGAGCTTTTTTCTCCAAGAAAATCCTGAGATCGGTTCATCACTTATTAAAAAATCGATTCGAGCACAACAGGCTCGCGAGGCAGCACGCAAAGCAAGGGAAGATGCACGAAACGGCAAGAAACGCCGTCGTAAAGACGCCCTCCTCAGTGGCAAGCTGACACCAGCCCAATCAAGAAATCCTGAGCGCAATGAACTGTACTTAGTCGAAGGGGATTCGGCTGGCGGCTCAGCGAAACAGGGGCGAGATCGAAAATTCCAAGCTATTCTTCCGTTACGCGGAAAAGTGATTAACACAGAAAAAGCAAAAATGCAGGATATCCTTAAAACGAAGAAATTAATACGATCATTCATGCGATCGGCGGTGGCGTCGGTCCAGAATTCGCCATTGAAGATACACTGTATGATAAAATTATTATTATGACTGACGCGGATACAGATGGTGCCCACATTCAAGTGCTCTTATTAACATTTTTCTATCGGTACATGCGTCCACTTATTGAAGAAGGAAAAGTCTACATAGCCCTTCCTCCGTTGTATCGAGTGAGTAAAGGTACAGGCAAAAATGAAAAAATCGTTTACGCCTGGGCAGAAGAAGAACTGAAGGAAGCAGTGAAAACCATAGGAAAAGGTTATTCGATTCAACGGTATAAAGGTTTAGGTGAGATGAACGCTGGACAACTTTGGGAAACAACGATGAATCCTGAAACAAGGACACTGATCCGCGTGCGCATTGAAGACCTTGCTAAAGTTGAAAAACGCGTGACAACGCTTATGGGGGATAAAGTCGAGCCGCGACGTAAATGGATTGAGTCACATGTCGCATTTGGCATGGAAGAAGATGGAAGTATTTTAGATAATGAGACGGTGTTGTAACATTGAAAAATTGTAAACGAATGACGAGTGAAATGATGAATAAAGGGGTTGTCCTACGTGCCAAACTCAGAAATCTTTAAAGAATTGCCACTTGAAGAGGTGCTGGGTGACCGTTTTGGACGCTACAGCAAATATATCATTCAAGAGCGAGCGCTTCCGGATGCCCGAGACGGATTAAAACCGGTACAGCGTCGAATCTTATATGCGATGCAGCAAGAAGGTAACTTAGCAGACAAACCCCATAGAAAATCGGCTAAAACTGTTGGTACAGTCATCGGTAATTATCATCCACATGGTGACTCTTCAGTCTATGAAGCGATGGTACGGATGAGCCAAGATTGGAAGGTTCGTGAAACGCTGATCGAAATGCACGGAAACAACGGCAGCATCGATGGTGATCCACCAGCCGCTATGCGTTATACCGAAGCACGCCTTTCAAAAATTTCTTCAGAGCTTTTAAAAGATATTGAACAAGAAACCGTCGACTTCGTACCAAATTTTGACGATACAGCAGAAGAACCAGTCGTATTCCCAGCCATGTTTCCAAACTTGCTCGTTAACGGTTCGACCGGGATTTCCGCCGGTTATGCAACAGACATTCCGCCACACCACCTCGGCGAAGTGATCGATGCAACGATTCACC
Organism: Litoribacterium kuwaitense; assembly: GCF_011058155.1. Taxonomy (NCBI): domain Bacteria; kingdom Bacillati; phylum Bacillota; class Bacilli; order Caryophanales; family Bacillaceae; genus Litoribacterium; species Litoribacterium kuwaitense. Next base: position 29,315 of record NZ_JAALFC010000003.1, read on the forward strand.
GCATCGATCGCCCTGATTGTACCGTTGATGACTTAATGAACATCATTCAAGGACCGGATTTTCCGACTGGCGGGATTGTGCAAGGTAAAGAAGGTATTAAGAAAGCGTACGAAACTGGAAAAGGCCGGTTTGTAATTCGCGGCCGCTCAACAACGGAAACTTTGCGCGGCGGAAAAGAACAAATCGTCATTGACGAAATTCCTTACGAAGTTAATAAAGCAAATCTCGTCAGAAAAATGGACGAGCTCCGCATGGATCGAAAAGTGGAAGGCATTAATGAAGTGAGAGATGAGACCGACCGCAGCGGATTACGCATCGTCATCGAGCTCAAAAAAGATGCTGATGCACAAGGTATTTTAAACTACCTGTACAAAAATACCGATTTACAAGTATCCTATAGCGTCAATATGGTCGCGATTAACGACCGGACACCAAAATTAATGACACTGCCTAATGTCCTTGATGCATATATTACACATCGCAAAGACGTCATTACAAGGCGCTCAAAATTTCAGCTCGATAAAGCACTTACGAGACAACATGTCGTCGAAGGGCTCATTCGCGCGCTGTCCATTCTTGATGAAGTTATTCAAACCATTCGCGCTTCAAAAGATAAACGCGATGCCAAAAACAATTTAATGGAGCAGTACGATTTTACAGAACCTCAAGCTGAGGCCATCGTATCCCTCCAGCTATATCGTTTAACGAATACAGATGTCACATCGCTTGAAAAAGAAATGAAAGACTTAGCAGCCGAAATTACAAAGCTTGAAAAAATTCTCTCTAAAGAGTCTATGCTTTTTTCGGTTATCAAAAAAGAACTTCAAGCTTTGAAGAAACAATATGCGAACGAACGACAAACGATCATTCAAAGCGAAATTGAAGAGCTTGAGATAAAGCTGGAAGTGACTGTGCCCCAAGAAGATGTCTTCGTGACGGTCACAAAAGAAGGTTACATTAAGCGCACGAGCCTAAGATCTTATGCCGCTTCCAACGGGCAAGATTTCGGCATGAAGGAAAATGACCATTTATTGTTCCATGAAGAAGTGAGTACAACTGACACGCTACTCATCTTTACAAATAAAGGGCAGTTTCTCTATTTTCCAGTTCATGAACTCCCAGACATCCGCTGGAAAGAACCTGGACAGCATATCGCGACATTAATGTCTGTGCAGAGTGAAGATCAAATTGTTCAAGCCATACGAATTCAATCCTTTGATGAAGAAAAAACAACATTTTTTACATTCGTGACGAAAAATGGCATGCTTAAACGAACACCTGTACAGCAATACCAAGCCTCACGCCATTCAAAACCATTAATGGCCATTCAATTAAAAGGTGACGATGAACTCATCGCAGTCGCAAAAACGACTGGTGAACAATCCGTTTTTATAGCGACGAAAACTGGGTACGGTCTATGGTTTCCTGAAAACGAAGCAAATCCCGTTGGCATACGCGCTGCTGGCGTTAAAGGAATATCTCTTAAAGAAGGAGATGCTGTTGTCTCAACAGCCTTTTTAACTGAAGAAGATATAAAGACAGGCTGGTTGCTGCTAGTAACCCATCGAGCCGCGGTGAAATGATGGCTTTGACAGAATTTGAGCAAGGAAAACGCAGCAACCGCGGTGTGATCATGTTGCGTGAGCTAAAAACGAACCCGCACCGTGTCGCCGGATTGGTGTTTGTTACGCGTGATGACTCTGTGACATTATTTACACCGTCCATACTTCATACAGTTCACATCAACGAACTCAAGCCTAAAGATCGGTACAATAATGGATCTTTCGTGCTTGACGTCAGCAAAACAGGTGATGTCACAGGTGTCAAAAAAGATGTAAAGCTCCCAGACCGTAAATAACAGGCTATAATAAGAAATAATCGAAGAAAACAGCGAAGACAAGGTCGTTAGAGTTTAGACGTACTGCGGGAGGAGAAAGAGATGGATAGCATAGAGCGTTCACTCAAGCTATTAATTGTTCTTTCCAGAGCGCATCGCTCTGTTCATGATTCCTTGCAAAAGAACATTGCGGATAAAGGATTAAATCTTTCGGAATTCGCTGTTCTTGAGCTTTTATACCACAAAGGAGAGCACTCCATTCAAAAAATTGGGGATCGAATTCTGGTGAGCTCTGGAAGCATGACATATATTGTCAATAAGCTTGCCAAAAAAGGGTATGTTCATAGAAGGCAATGTACGGAAGATCGCCGAGTCTATTATGCTTCTATTACAGAGATTGGCTCAGCGCTCATGGATGAATATTTCCCATACCACGCAAAACAAATCGAAAATATGTTTAGCGTGCTCGATTCCCGGGAACAACAATACTTAATTGAAGCTTTAAAGAAAATCGGCTTATCAGCACAATTGGACTGATAAGCTTGTTTTCAAAAATATATCTTGATATTAAGATATATTAAAAAAACTAAAACGAAGGAGTGATGATTAATGAACGTTCTAATTGCTTACTACAGCTCTACAGGCGCCAATTACACGATGGCTTCATGGGCATATGATGCTGCCAACAGCTTAAATGTCGAAGCAAAACTTGCTCGGTTCGCAGAGACTGCCCCAGAAGAAGCCATTGCCAGCAATCCGGCATTATGACGCTACAAAGGATTCTGTCGCAACGATAACACTGGACGATTTAGAGGCAGCTGATGTCATCATTATGAGTACACCAACACGCTTCGGAAACGTTCCGTCACAAGTCAAAGCTTTTCTCGACACAACAGGCGGTTTGTGGGCACAAGCAAAACTCGCGGATAAAGTGTTTACAGCGATGTCATCAGCAAATAATCAAAATGGCGGACAAGAGCAAACATTAACCGCGTTATATACGACGATTTATCATTGGGGTGGGATCGTCGTGACACCTGGATACACAGACGAGTCCATTTTTGCTGCTGGTGGAAACCCATACGGAACAAGTGCAACTGTAGATGGTGAAGGAAACGATATTGAAAAAGCCGTAAAACATCAAGCCAAACGCGCGGAGATCCATCCAGTGAATTTTTAATTTTGTCTCAAAACTATAAGTAAACTTGAATTTTGATATATAATCATTCAACTTCCGATAATATATATTATGTTAACTAGAATTTTTAAAAAGTCATTCGCATGATGACATGATTGATGATTCATCTACCCTTCCCCATAAATATATCGTAAAGGTCTTGTTGCACCATCTAACAACTGCTTGCGAAAACCATCCAATGATTAGTCAGCACTAATATACTGAACCTTTACGCCAAAAAATTCTACCTAAGTGATTGCCAGATGTGATGTTCCAATGGCTAATCGTATGAATGAATAATGATCATCAATTTCGACTTTGACCTTTGAACTTGCCGTTTTTTCATTTTCGGATTTTTATTTACTCCATAATGCACATCCATGAAGCTAAATCCGTTCTCCTCTCGAGTCATGAAAACACCGTCAAAAAATGCTAAGCCTTTCATTTAAACACGACGACATTCATTACAACTCGCTTTTTTTGAATCACAACAATCATCCGATTCAAAAGCGTGTTCATATTCATCATGACGACGAAGCCACGTCTTGCCATTGCCATCATCTCGTCCCGATGGCTTTTCCCAATCCTCCTGCCTGCCAAGAGCTGTTAAATCGAGGTAATTGAAAGTGCCGATGAGCAAGTCCGTTCCACGGGCGTAAGTCGTATACGTATGAAAAATTCTTTCACCCTTGCAAAGAAAAGTGCTAAAGCAAGGTACTTCCATTGACTGGAGAGAATCAAGGGGTACGCCCTTCTGAATAAGCTCATCTTTCGTTAAGTAATTGTATTCGATCTGAGCGACGGATTCGTCCAGCGTAGCATGGAAGTCATAGTTAAAGTCGCTATCAAAAGATGAGTACCAATGTATCTCCCAATTCATACGTTCCTTGTAACATTGGAGCTTAGGAAATGGCGCACGTGATATTAGGGCCAGAGACGTGTTTCGTGCATGCAGGTGTGAAAGATGGCCGATGTTGTCCACAGCAAGTGAGCAAGCCGGACAACCTGCTTCCCAATCAGGATCAAACATAAAGTGATGAACGATCAATTGCGGACGTCCTTCGAACAGATCAAGCAAACTCGTTTTACCATGCGGACCATTAAATACATAGTCCTTATGAATCTCTACCATTGGCAGGCGGCGGCGTTCTTCATTCAGTGCATCTCGTGCTCTAGTAAATTCCCTCTCTTTGGCCAACAGTTTCTTACGATCCACAAGCCATTCGTCTCGTGACACAACATTTGGTAACTGGAGATGATTTTGCGTTTTTTTCATATAATCTCTCCCCTTTCAGTTTTTTTAAGCTTATCACAAGCGTTGGCTTTAGATTTCTTCTTAATTGCTAAATGCATTTTTTCAAATTAGATAGAGGAGAGATAATATCCCTCTTTCTCTTGCATCACATTTATTTGATCGCAAAAGATCTCCTTGTAAAGCTTCTAGAACCGCACGAATGTATATGTAAATATTTTGTAAATGCGATATTAACCGCATTTTAATTTTTTACAAAATAAGAAAAATTTTCTTGACAACGTTTTCAGTACTTTGATAAATTTGATTTAAGTTAATATTTTGTATATGAGATATGGAGATCCGCAGAAAATTTGCCTCGCTGTATAAGGAGGGGTGTTTTTTGTGGATTCGTTTGTTTTAGGGAGGTGTTTTTAATTCATAGACTTAAGCAGGTAAATTATAACAAAGGGGTGGATATACGTTTTGGGAAAGGCGACAAACGGTGGTTATCATAACAGCAAAAAGCTATTCTGGACTGGCATGCTGTATTTATCCCCCGCTTTACTTTTACTTGGTGTCTTTCTTTTTTATCCGATGTTTAAGACACTCTATTTCAGCTTTTTTGAAGTAAGCGGTGGTGGTACAGTTGGTGATTCGGTTGGCTTTGGACATTATGTAGAGCTCTTTCAGTCCAGTGAGTTTCGTAAAAGCATGATAGGCACCTTTTTATTCGTGCTTTATACTGTACCAGCTGAGATCATTATCGCCCTGTTTTTAGCAGTGATCGCGAGTGAAAAGTTGAAAGGGATCGGCTTTTTCCGAACAATTTTCTCTTCCACGTTAGGTGTGTCTGTTGCTGCGGGTGCAACGATTTTCTTGTTTTTATTCCATCCGTCTTTAGGTGTTTTAAATAGCATACTTGGATTTTTTGGCATTAACGGGGTTGAGTGGTTGACTGATTCGAAATGGGCATTAATGTCTGTCGCAATCACGACAGTTTGGATGCACCTGGGGATTAATTTTATCATCTTGCTTGGTGGTCTTCAAAATATTTCGCGTGAATTATATGAAAGTGCCGACATTGATGGGGCTGGGTATTTCCAAAAGCTCTTTAAAATTACACTCCCAATGCTATCACCGGTGTTGTTCTTTGTGATTATCATCGGTGTGATCGGCGCATTCCAAACGTTCGGTCAGATCGACATTTTAACAGGTGGCGGACCTGCTGGTTCAACCAATATTATCGTATATTCTATTTATCTTGAAGCATTTTCGTATGGAAACTTTGGGTTTGCGAGTGCACAGGCGATTTTGTTATTTCTCATTATCTTAATCGTCACCATTATTCAATTTAGAGTCGGCGAAAAGAAGGTGCATTATCAATGATCAAAAAGTTCACTTTATACATATTGCTCAGCTTATCATCATTGATCCTTTTCTTCCCGATTTTATATGCGATTTCCGCAAGCTTTATGACGCCGCAGGAAATTTACGCCGGGAAGTTATTACCCTCGTCAATTAATTTTGATGCCTATAAAGATGTATTTGATCGTGTACCATTGATCCATTACTTAACAGTAAGCTTCTGGGTCGCGTTTATCGTCATGGTTGGGCAGCTAATTGTTTGTAGCCTATCGGCGTTTGCATTTGTATTTATCCCTTTTAAAGGAAGAGAATTGATCTTCTTTATCTTTTTGGCGACGATGTTAATCCCTTGGGAAGCGACCATCATCCCTAACTTTTTAACAGTTCTTAATTTAGGATGGGTCAATACGTATGCCGGGTTGACGTTACCGTTCTTCGCATTACCATTTGGTATTTTCTTATTAAGACAACATTTCTTAACGATTCCAAAAGAATTATGGGAATCTGCACAGGTAGATGGCTGCTCTCGATTCCGTTATTATTTAAGGTTTGCCCTTCCTTTATCAAAATCATCCTTAAGTGCATTAGGAATCTACGGCTTTTTAACGACGTGGAACCAATATTTATGGCCACTGCTCGTTACAAATGACGATACGGTTCGCACCGTACAAATTGGATTAAAAATGCTGATTGCCAATGAAAGTTCATCATCTTGGAATTTAGTCATGGCCGGCGTTGTTACCATCTTAGCCCCGACTCTACTCCTATTATTCATAGGTTTAAAGTATATTAGAGAAGGTTTAACATCAGGAGCTTTAAAAGGATAGACCCTATTTGAAAGAATGTTGCTATTTACATAAATGTGGAGTGACGAGTCGTGATTGCCTCCTCCCTTCTTTTTAGGTGGAGAGCTAAAAGGCACTGTGAGTGCAGCAGAGCCCGGAACATACGCTCAATTCACATTGTGCGAAAAAATCATCTCGCCAATGAGGTCACTCCAAAACGACCATGAATCAAGATTAACTTCAAAAAGCAACACTCTTTAACAAAAGCTCAAAATGAGAAGGGAGAACAGGAAATGAAGAAATTTTTATTTAGTTTTGCGATGTTGTTTGTACTCATGGTTGGACTAGCGGCATGCAGCAATGACCAAAGTGCCGGTGGTGATTCTGGAGGTGGAAGTGATAATGGTAACGGCAGCGGAAATGGAGATGGTGATGCAGCTGAAGAAAAAACAGAGATCTCCTTTTGGCATGCGATGAGTGGAACCAACGGAGAAGCCTTGGAATCTATTGTTGACAAATTTAATGAGCAATCCGAGTCTGTATCCGTAGAAGCCATTTACCAAGGAAGCTATGACGATTCTTTAAATAAGCTTCGTGCTGTTGGTGGGTCAGATGAAGCTCCCTCGATTGTACAGGTATTTGAAATCGGAACGAAGTACATGAGCGAAAGTGGATTTATCACACCAATGCAAGAATTCGTCGACAAAAATGATTTTGATGTGTCGGTTTTAGAAGAAAATATTCTTTCCTATTATCAGTTAGATGGACAATTGTACTCAATGCCTTTTAACACATCAAATGCCGTGATGTTTTATAACAAAGATATGTTTAGAGAAGCTGGGCTGGATCCAGAAAATCCGCCAAGCACATTCAGTGAAGTTGCTGAAGCGGCCGAAGCGCTCTCAGGAGACGACACATACGGATTTACAATGGCAACAATCGGTTGGTTCTTCGAGCAGTTACTTGCTAACCAAGGTGCGTTATATTTAAACAATGACAACGGACGCAGCGGCGATCCTACTGAAGCATTAGTTAATTCTGAAGAAGGACTTAATATCTTCAATTGGCTTAATGACATGAACAACGCAAATACATTCCGTAACTACGGTAGTAACTGGGATGATGCACGCGGTCCTTTCTTCGCTGGTCAAGTGGGGATGTACTTTGATTCCACAGCGAACACAGCACAAGTACTAGAAAACTCTTCATTTGAAGTAGGTTCAGCTTTCTTACCTACGGTGGACGGAACAGACCCACAAGGTGTCATCGTTGGCGGTGCCTCTCTCTGGATTACAAATCAAGTGTCTGAAGAGGAGCAAAACGCCGCTTGGGAATTTGTTGAGTTCATGACCAATGCAGACGTCCAAGCTGAATGGGCTGCAGCGACCGGATACTTCCCGATTACCCCTGCTGCCTATGAAGAAGATGTGCTGAACGATGTTTATGAAGAATACCCAATTTATACAACAGCAGTAGATCAGTTGAAAAACACGACCGTCAGCCCTGCGACTCAAGGTGCTTTAACAGAAGTTTTACCAGAAGCACGTAAGATCATTGAAACAGCTTTAGGAGAAATGTATGAAGGAAAAGAACCAAAGCAAGCATTAGACGAGGCAGCACAAAAAATTACCGATGCTTTAGAATAAAAGAGGATTATAACGGTTTTAATTAACACATAGGGGCTCTCTAATCGAGGCCCCTAAAAACAAACCCTCGACAGCATAATGTTTTTGAACCATCCCTAAATATACTCCATATGGAGGCAAATGATGAGGTTACCATCTCGCTTTATTTTGATCGCATCTCTCCTCCTCCTTCTTTCCGCTTGTTCTCATCAAGCAGATGTCGGCGTACGAGAAGTAGATGCAGAAGCCGTTTTTGCAACAGATGATTATGAAGGACAATTACAAATGCGTTTTTTTCATCTGGAACCAGAGGAAACAGAGAAGACCGGAATGTCAGTGCTGATTACAACGCCTGAGGGACAAAATATCTTAATTGATGCGGGTACTCCAACTGTTGGACCGCTCCTGGACGATCACTTAAACAACTTAAATATCGACACAATTGATGTAGCTATAGCCTCTCATCCCCATATTGATCATATCGGCGGTTTCCATACGCTTTTTGAAACAAAAAATATTGGCAAACTCATTGAAACCGATCTACCTTATGATTCAAAGACGTACGTGGACTATCAACAGCTCATTCAAGAAAAAAGCATTAACGTAGAGTTTGCCGAAAAAGGGGATATCATTGAGCTGGAGGAAGATATGACGCTAGAGTTTTTAAATCCAACTCAGGATAAAATTGATCGTTACGTAGAGGTGTTCGATGACTTTTCTGCTGGGATAATTAATGACTTATCTCTAGTCGCGAAACTGACCTATAAAGACAAAACGTTTCTCTTCCCTGGTGACATCTATGATGCTGTTGAAAGTGAGCTTGTGGAAGACTATGGTGAAGATCTAGATGTCGATGTTTTAGTTGCACCACATCACGGACAGCATACATCCTCGTCAGAAAAGTTTATCGAAAGTGTACAACCTGAAATTACGATGATTCCAATTAACTTGCTGTACAGTCGTCCGACCTATGAAGATTATTTAGAGTTTGGCAGCGAGGTTTATGTTTCTCAATATCACGGGAACGTACTGCTCGTTTCAGATGGGGAAAATATTGATATTTACAGCGAATTCGAACATAAAAGTGAAGACACCAACAATTAAACTGCATAGACAAAAGCTAAACAGCCTTGCTTTTAAGCAAGGCTCAGCCTATTGCAACGTTTTCTTATATCGCCCGTTCGCTTTTCCTGTAGAACAAGCGTTTTCAAGTCAAGGCTGAAAAAAAGAAGCATTGCGCTACGGGGTGTAACAAATGTAGACAAGTCATAAATTGACTCTGTCTACATTTGTTCATTGACTGACAAACATCCTTGATCTCGTCCGTCGCCTTGTCCAATTTTCCGCTATGGGATGCAGTATTCAGGACATGTATGTCTTAATTTCCCTGTCAAAACATGCATGCGATACCCTTACACTGATGTGACTGTCCGCCTCTCTCCTATGTAAAAGATTCCGAAATCTACACGGATAACGCTTTTAACGCTACGTCTAGCGGACTGTCACGGTTTGCTGAAAGCACACAATAGCGGCTAACCTATTTGCTTCATCGATCTGACATGAATTATTGAGCAAACATGCCGCCATCTACGACGAATTCCGAGCCTGTAGAATAGCTCGATTCATCAGAAGCAAGATATAATACTAAATTCGACACTTCTTCTGAACTTGCGATGCGTTTGAGAGGAATTGCTTGTACAAGTTGATCACGTAACTCCGCTTGGCCCTCACCTTCAATCATCGGTGTTTGAATAATGCCTGGGTGGACAGAATTCACTCGAATATTGTACTCAGCAAATTCCATAGCAGCTACTTTTGTCATCCCTCTAACTGCAAATTTAGAAGCATTATACGCAATAATACCTGGCTGTCCAATTAAACCACCTAAAGAGGAAATGTTCACAATCGAACCGCTCTCTGTTTTACGCATCGATGAGACGACCGTTTTCATGCCTAAAAAAACAGACACTTGATTAATATCTACGACTTTACGATACTCTTCTTCAGTAATCTCTTCAATACTTTTAGTAATTGCAATGCCTGCATTGTTGACCAAAACATCAATGGGACCAAATTCTTTTTCCGTTTGATCGACAACATTTTGCCAATCTGCTTCTTTAGTTACATCATGTTTGATAAATTTAACATGTTCGCCGAGCTCTTCCGCTAAAGCTTGTCCTTCTTTTTCTAAAATGTCTGTAATGACAAGCTTCGCACCTTCTGTCGATAATCTTCGAGCGTGCGTAGCTCCCATACCACTAGCTGCACCTGTAATGACAACGACTTTTCCTTCCAATCTACTCACTTAGATCTACTCCTTTATCCTGATCATTAAAGAGCTTACACTTAAATGTTAAACCTATTTAGCACCTTTCGCAATTAACACGAACGAAACCATGTGAAGATGTAATATTGCTTCAATGGATATAATTAGGAATTATCGCGCTATCTATGATGAAAAGCCTTGCATGTCAGCAGGACTACAACTGTTCAAATATAGCACATTTTCAATGAGCTCAACCAAGCATTGTTGAACGAGCTTAGCGGTTCCACAAAAAGCACTATCTCGTCGCCCAAACCATACCTCTTTTCATGAGTTTTATCACTTCAGGCATTCGGACAATATCGGCGACATGCCCCAAGGAATTGTAGTAAACGTTGCCTTTTCCCCATTTTTTCGTCCAAACCACTGGCATATCCACTTCACCATTTGCTTGATAAGGACCTTCTGCTACAGGAAATCTCGTCGTCGCATGTACGCTCACTGCCGGATCTACATGCAGATAGTATTGTTCTGAAACGACCGTGAAGTCTGCCATTCCGTCAGTTAATGGATGATCAGCATCAATGATATTCACTGTGTATCGAACACCGTCATTTCCTGGATGAGCCACCCACTGCCCCCCTACCATGAATTGATAGTCAACAGATGTACGAAACGAATCACCCATACCACCATGAAGACCGGCTAACCCAGTCCCTTCTGCGACAGCTTTCAGTAATGGCTGCAGTTGTTGATCAGTTATTTCTCCTTGCGTCCAGTTCGGAATAATCAAATCATAAGCAGACAAATCTTCTTTTACTAACGTTTCGAGCGTATCAGTGATCGTGACTTGATAGTTTTCTTCTTTTAAAATATCAGCCAGAATATGAGCCACTGCTTCGGGTTCGTGTCCTTGCCAACCGCCTTGAAAAATTAACGCTTTTTTCATTATCTTATAACCTCCTTGCGAAAGAACAAATGATATAAATTATTTGGAATTCATATTATTTTACCACATGTTCACTTTTTAGTATGTTGTTTCTCCCATTTGCTCCATAATATACTTTCCCTATAGCCTTCAAATGCTTCTTCATCACCTTAATGGTTCTTACGATGATGTAAAAAAAGCTTGTCGATATCCACTTTGAGACATTGACAAGCTTTCGTATCTACTGTTAAACCATTTCAAACTTTATGCGTTTAACTTTACCCGCTGGAGACGCAATGCATTTAAGACAACCGACACAGAGCTAAAGGCCATGGCGGCACCTGCGACCCATGGGGCTAAAAATCCAAGCGCAGCAATCGGAATCCCAGCACTGTTATAGGCAAATGCCCAGAACAAGTTTTGTCTAATGTTGCGAATGGTTTTGTGACTCATCAAGATTGCATCAGCAATACTATTGAGGTCACCACGGATGAGTGTAATATCAGCGGCTTCCATGGCAACGTCTGTTCCTGTGCCGATGGCCATGCCGATATCTGCTTTGGCAAGAGCTGGGGCGTCATTGATACCGTCGCCGACCATCGCGACTTTATGCCCTTTTTCTTGAAGCTTTTGCACTTCATCTGCTTTTCCTTCAGGTAACACTTCCGCAATCGTTTGCTTAATTCCGACCTCTGTGGCGATCGCTTCGGCGGTTTGCTTGTTGTCACCCGTAATCATGATGACATCTAAGCCCATTTCATGCAGCCTCGAAATGGCTTTTTTAGATGTATCTTTAATGGTATCTGCAACAGCCACCAGCCCGGCGAATTGACGATCGATCGCGACAAGCATGGCCGTCTTGCCCATTTTTTCTAAGGCGACCATATCGTTTAACGTCTCATCCGCCAGTGCAATTTGCTCTTGATTAATCAGACGACGCGTGCCAATGTGCACCGTTCTTCCATTGACGGTCGCTTGTATCCCATGACCGGGGATGGCTTCAAAGGATTCAGTCGTCCCTAAAGCAATTCCGCGCCCAGCAATGCCTGCTACAATGGCTTGCGCCAGAGGATGCTCAGATTGTTTTTCGGCCGCTCCCACCAACGAGAGAAATTCCTCTTCTCCCCAAGTAGTAGCTACATCAGTGAGCTCAGGTGTTCCATTTGTCACTGTCCCAGTTTTATCTAAAATCACTGTATCAATATGGTGGGTTTGTTCAAGGTACTCTCCACCTTTAAACAAAATGCCATATTCGGCTGAACGACCAGAGCCAGCCATAATCGACGTAGGTGTCGCTAGACCGAGAGCGCATGGGCAAGCAATGACAAGAACGGCGATAAATTTTTCGAGCGCTCCAGCAAAATCACCTGGCGCTACGACCATATACCAAATGACAAAGGTCACAATTGCAATCCCGACGACAATAGGAACAAATATGCCCGAAATGCGATCTGCCAATCGTTGTATCGGCGCTTTCGATCCCTGCGCTTCTTCTACGACCTTAATAATTTGAGCGAGCATCGTATCCTTGCCGACCTTTGTCGCGCTGATTTTCAAAAAGCCATTTTTATTCACCGTCGATCCGACCACTTCATCACCAACAGTTTTGTCAACTGGAATGCTTTCCCCTGTCAGCATTGATTCATCTAATGCCGATTGTCCTTCAATAATCTCTCCATCGACAGGAATTTTCTCACCTGGCTTCACATGAACAATGTCTCCAGCTATAACTTCCGTGATCGGTATGACCATTTCCTCACCATTTCGGACCACAGTTGCATTTTTAGCTTGGAGACCCATAAGCGTTTTGATCGCTTCGGAAGAGCGTCCTTTTGCCCGAGCTTCAAACAGCTTTCCGAGTAAAATAAGGGTGATTAAAACGGCACTTGTTTCAAAATAGAGTTCAACCATTTGCCCTTGTTGACCGATCGACTTAAAGCTTAAATAAACACTGTAAAAATAAGCGGCGGATGTACCCATTGCGACGAGAACATCCATATTAGCGCTTTTGTTCTTTAAAGCTTTATAGGCTCCTACATAAAATTGCGCACCAATGATAAATTGTACCGGTGTCGCCAACGCCATTTGAAACCAAGGGTTCATAAAAATGTCCGGCAGCCAAATGAATGAAGTAAACTCAAAATGACTGACCATCGCCCATAATAAAGGAAGTGATAGCAACGCGGAAATGATAAACTTATTCGTTTGCTTCTTAATTTCCTTTTCTCGATGTTCACCGTGTGAATCTTCTTCGTTTTTAGCTTGTAATCCATAACCAAGATCTTTGATGGCAGCTATCATATCTGAAATCGAGATATCCTCAGGATTATACTCAACGGTTGCCGCTTCTAAAGCTAAATTTACATTTGCCTGCGAAACACCTGTTAAACGATTGAGCTTTTTCTCAATACGGTTTGAACAAGCGGCACACGTCATTCCAGAAACATTAAACTCAGCTTTTTCTTTTACAACATCGTAGCCGAGTGATTGTACTTTCTCTTCAAGCTGTTGAAGGTTGGTTTTCGCTGGATTATAGGACACTTTTGACTTTTCAAGAGCGAAGTTTACATTCGCATCCGATACACCCTCTACTTTTTTGAGCCCTTTTTCAATACGGTTCGCACAAGCTGAACATGTCATCCCTTTGATTTGCAGGTTGGCGACATCAACGTTCGCTTCTTTTTGTGCTTCCATGAGGACCTCTCCTTCCATATACCGCTCAGGGGTATATATTTACCGAAAAAGGAGATCGTGCAAAGTGAGCACGATCTGCCTCTTATCAGCTTATGACACAACATCGTATCCTTGATCATCAATAACATCTATAATTTTGTCTAAATCGACTTGTGCATCATCAAAGGTAACATCCACTTTTCCATTGCTTAAATCGACAGACACCTTTTCTACACCTGCCAATTGACCTACGTGATTCTCTATCGCACTTACACAATGTCCGCATGACATGCCTTGAACATGAAGCTTTTTATTGACCACAAAATACCCTCCTAAGGTTCATTTAGCCATATAGTAACATACCCCCTTAAGGTATTGTCAAGCGAGCGGTTCTTCATTTCAAAATCTTTCTCTTTGATATAACCCTTCATTAAAAGCTTCCCTGCATGATTTTTATACCCATCTACAGTCACTGTCACACACTTAAACACATTTGCAGAATGTCGTTGAATATTAAAGCATCAGTAAACGTGCCGGTTAAAACATGCTTCCTTAATCATTTCAACAATCGCTCCTGCTATTTTTTAATTCATCATACGATCAACAGGTATGGAATAAGGTTTGAATAATGAATTCTACGAACAAAGGAGACGTCTGATATATGTCTATCTCTTTACCAGAAAAACTGGAGAAACGTTTTTCATCTCTCCCGCAAAAACCTTCCGCCAACGAGTTAAAGTGTGCTTTAGACGATCTATCTTTAAGCGCAGAGGAAGTCCTTCCTTATGCCAACTCTCCAAACGGCAAACCTTATGGTCGAAAAGTTCTTTACCAATCTCCTTTTATTGAAGTGATTTTGATGCAGTGGTCTAAAGAACAAGCCTGTGCTCCTCACGATCATGGAGATTCTTTCGGTTGGATCTACATTTTATCAGGAGCGTCTGAACATACACTCTTTAAAGAACAGAACGGTTATGTTCCCGAAGCAACAATCACGCGCATCGAAAAAACTGGGGATTATGTGTTTACGCCTCGCAAAAAAATCCATCAGATGGCTAGCTTTCAAAAAGAGACGCCATTATTAACCCTCCACGTATATACACCGCCGATTCAAAACATGAAAGTTTATGACCTGAACAAATGCGCTGCTTGTACCGTTTCATCTGACTGTGGAGCATGGTGGCCGGAGGAGCAGCGACAAAAGCTTAGAGAATTAAAGCTCCAAAAAGCAGATGAATAACTAAACAAAGAGACGAATATCACATCAATAAAAGGCATGAGTTTGGGGTCAACCAATACTCATGCCTCAGACCATATTAAAAATATGTCGTTTTTACATCGTGTAAGAACTTTTACTCAACAATGCCTTTTTCTTGCAAATAAGTGGAAGCAACCTTACTGACATCTTGCTCTCCAAAGTCCACCTTGTGACTTAATGAAACCATTTCTTCATTTGTCAAAATGTCCGTAAGCGGCTTTAACAATTCAGCAACCTCAGGCTTTGCCTCATAAAGCTCTGCACTCATGGCAATGGCTGCTGTGTAGTCCGGGAATACTTTTTTATCATCTTCCAAAACGAGAAAATCATACTCAGCCACTTGCGAAGCGGTCGTAAATCCTACCGCACTGTTCACTTCTCCGTTATTTAGCGCCTCATAGTTTAACCCAATCGCCATTTGACTGACTTGTTCACTTGGAAGCTCAAATTCATAGACACGCTCAACCGCAGGCCAACCATCTTCTTGACGTTCGGCAAATTCTGAATCAAAAGCAATCGTTATTTCACCAGGATTGTTGTTTATATACTCCGCATAATCAGAGAGACTTTGAATGCCTAGTTCCTCTGCTAATTGACGAGGCATTACAATCGCATACGTATTGTTTACTTCGGTCATATTCGTCCAAACAATCCCCTGCTCAGCATCGATTTCTTTAACCTTTTCAAATGATTCTGTAGCATCAGAGATCGGATCTTGTTTGTTATAGTTAACAAGACCAGTTCCCGTATAATCGAACGTAAAATTGACTTGGCCTGATTCTAAAGCTTGACGCATCGCATTACTGCCAAGTCCATCCTTTACCTCAACCTTCATACCTTCTGCTTCAAAGATTTGCTTTGCCATTTCAGCAAAAAGGTACTGTTCCGTAAAGTTCTTTGCACCAATTGACACTTTATCTGTCGATGCACCACCACAAGCACTTACAACGAATAACATCACTATAGCAGGAATCCATAACAAACGTTTCTTCACAAAAAATGACCACCCTTATTTATAATCGAAATTTTTATGCTTTCTGTGCCTTTTGCGCCAGCTTCAACCCTTTTGGAACGAGTAACTGTTGAAGCCCTCTAAAAAAGTAATCAATGACAACCGCTAGCAAGGTCACCGGTACAGCACCAGAGATTAACAGCGTATTATCAAACAACGAAATTCCTGAAAAAATCCAATTTCCGAGACCGCCTCCACCAATTTGATAGGCTAAGGCTGCCGTACCAACATTAATGACCATCGATGTACGAACGCCAGCAAGGATCGAATCTACAGCGTTTGGCAATTCAACCCGAAAAAGAATTTGAGCATTCGTCAGCCCCATACCTCTAGCCGCATCCACCGTCGCACGATCGACTGAATAGATGCCGGCGATCGTATTTTGTAAAATTGGTAGCACAGAGTAGACAAACAAAGCAAGAACTGCTGAAGTCATGCCAATGCCGAAAACACTCATCGCCAAGGCAAGAACAGCAAGACTTGGAATCGTTTGACCAAGGTTGGCAATATTGACGACGAGCCATTCTGATTTTTGAAATCTTGGTCTCGTCACAAAAATCCCCAAAGGTACTGCTAATAAAATAGCCAATCCGCCTGAAATAGCGACAAGCTGGACGTGTTGACCTAACAAAGTGAAAAATTCATTAGGCTCGTTTATAATTCGGGAAAACAAATTCTCCGAAAAAGCCCAAATAAAAAATAGCAAAACAGCGATCCAACAAATGATTTTTATCGACCAATTGACAATCGTTCTAACTTTCAAAATGAAATTGCTCCTTCCTTAAGCAACGGGTTTTCCCTTGATTTCATGGTGAAGGAACTGTTCAATTAAATCCATTGTAAGCATACCGATATGTTCGCCAGCTTCATCCGTGACAACGAGATAATCCGCTTCTTGATTTAACAACGCTGAAATGCCTACGCGTAATGACGTTTGATTATTCACTTCTTTGAACTCACCCAGTTTGTTCGTTAGCGGCTCAAGGTTGAGTGCTTTTTGCAAATCCGCCACCGAATACAAGCTCATGCTTTTGAGCACACGATCTTGGCCGACAAATTCTTGCACGAAATGATTTTTTGGATGATTTAATAAATTGACTGGCGTGTCAAACTGCTGAATTTCTCCTTTACGAAGCAGAGCAATTTGATCTCCCATTTTGATGGCTTCATCAATATCATGACTGACAAAAAGAATGGTCTTCTTCACTTCTTTTTGAATTTGTAGAAATTCTTCCTGTAGCTTAGTGCGGATAATTGGATCGAGCGCGCCAAAGGGCTCGTCCATTAACATGACGGGGGGATCGGCAGCTAACGCACGCGCAACACCTACACGCTGCTGTTGACCACCTGAAAGCTCATGGGGGTAACGCTTTCTGTATTCATCGGGATGTAGGCCAATAAGTTCCATCAAATAACGGTAACGTTCTTTCTTTTTTGCACGATCCCAACCTAGGAGATCAGGGACAATGCCGACATTTTCTTCAATCGTCATATTGGGAAAAAGCCCGTTACTCTGGATGACATAGCCAATTTTGCGGCGCATTTGTATTTTATCAAGCTCACTCAGAGGGTTTCCTTGAATTCGAATGGCTCCCTCTGTGACCGTTTCTAATTGGTTGACCATACGTAATAGGGTTGTTTTTCCGCAGCCTGAAGGACCAATCAAAATGACAATCTGCCCATCTGGCACTGTAAAAGAGACATCATTGATCGCTTTTACATCTCCTTCGTACACTTTAGTTACATTTTCAAACTCTATCACAAGCTCACCTCTAATTTTTTACGCCTTTTGCGGTATAACGATTTTGAATGTATTTTAAAATTAAATCCGCGATAATTGCTAAAATGGAAACGAAGACAGCCCCCGCTAAAATTAAGTTTGTATTGGAGCGGACGATTCCTTGGTTAATTAATGATCCAAGCCCCCCTGAACCAATATAAGCAGCAATGGCTCCAATACCGATATTTAGTACTGTCGCTTGTCGGACACCTGCCATGATCAGTGGCATCGCATTAGGGATTTCCACTTTAAGCAGCCGTTGCATTGGGGTCATGCCAATTCCAATAGCGGCATCTTTGATATTAGGATCCACATTACTAATCGCCACATACGTATTTCGAACGATCGGAAGCTGAGAATACAACACAAGCGCTATTAGTGCCGGGACAAAGCCGATCCCTTGACCGATCGTCGAAAGAATGGGGATCATGATACCAAAAAGGGCAATACTCGGGATTGTCATAATGACCGAAGTGATTTGAATGACGGTCTCTGCCAACTGTTCGTTCGTCGAAAGATAGATGCCAAGGGGAACGCCGATCGCAATAGAAATAATAATGGCCAATCCAACAAGTTGAGTATGTGTCCATGTTTCCGCCAACACCTCATCATAATTCGTCGAGAGGTACGTTAAAAATTTTGTAAGTGTTTCGATAAAGCCATTCAATTGATTTCCGCCTCCTTTCCTTTTGTGATTTAGCCTACAAACACACTACTAAAATTGTAACAATATGACGATAAAGTACCAACCGCAGTAAACTTAACTTAACAAAGCCATGAATGAGTTCTATGGAGGGATATCTATTTTATGAAGGTAATATGAAGGATTTTTCGGATTTATCGACTATTACAAAAGATTTTCCGAAAAAGCAGACTTGATTTTTTCACATTTTTCAACTTATACCCTCTTGACAAAGG
Organism: Litoribacterium kuwaitense; assembly: GCF_011058155.1. NCBI lineage: Bacteria > Bacillati > Bacillota > Bacilli > Caryophanales > Bacillaceae > Litoribacterium > Litoribacterium kuwaitense. Next base: position 48,170 of record NZ_JAALFC010000003.1, read on the forward strand.
AAAATTTTCTTGATGAAAATGCTTCATAGCAAAATGGCACTTAAGCGCAGTCATTTCACTTCCTTAAAATAGCTTCATTTTTTCTCCAATAAAAAGGAATTTCACACAATTGGCCAGCACATTTATCCATTGTTGCTCGTCTTCTATCAAATTGAAGCTTCGCTTTCCTTTACACCTAACTGAAAAGTGTTTTCAAGTCAGGATAAAAGAGCTGCGAAGCGGACGCTAAAAAAGTGTAGACATCATCTATCTACACTTTGCGAGCAAAATGATTTGAAATAGACCATTATTTTTTAGGCCGACCTCTTCCGAATCGTTTATTGCCAACTTCAAACAAACCAGTGGCGGCAAGGCCAGCCAAGCCGCCAGCCCAGAGGCGAAGCCCGAGCTCTAAGCTCATAAACGGAAATGCGACTCCACCTAAAAAAAGGCCTATGACGACGGAAAGCAACGGTAGCACATGTTTTGGCAGACGAAAGGCTCTTTTAAAAATCTCAACAAGGGCAGTAACAATAGGGGCCAGCGTGGTGGAAAGCAATAATAAATTTTCGATAATGCCTTCACTCCTTTACGTTAGGGATACTTACTACAACGTATGAAGATCAGGACATGATCAGTACTTACAACTTAGACGACCCAATCAATTTTAAAAAATGACTTTATCCACTTAAAATGAAATGCGCCCTCTAGCGAATTGTGCAATAGTAAAAATAAAGATTAGAGCCGCCAGAGTGAAGCTCGTAACGTCTACAATGCTAGACGCTGATTTTACAGCGATGGCAACATATGCCCAAACAAACACGAGTGGATACAACCCGTCTCGCTGTTTAAGGAGCATCGCTAAGGCAATGCCTGTACCGACAAGCAAGACAATAGCCGCAACAATGTCTATGCCTAACCCAGTTTTTCCTGGAAAAGCTCGCGTTAAGACAACAGCGACATTTTGAATTGTGGCGACCGAAATCCATCCAAGGTAAATGGAAAAAGGTACGGAAGCGATCCAGCTTCGCGGAGTGATTTGCCGAACTCGTCGATAGAGTACAATTAACGTTACAAGTAAAGCGACCATGACTGGCAGCGTTGTGTAAAAATAAAGCGCATGCCAAAGAACTAGCCAAAGTACATTTAGAATAGAAGACAGTATGAACAAGCCGCCCACCACTTTAAATTCGGGCTTGCTTCCTATCCGTGGGACACATTGGGAGACGACCCAAATCGCAAGCAAGACATAAATGACAGACCATATGATGAAAGCATAGCCTGCTGGCGTTAAAAGGTTTTCAGCCATAGCTGAGACTTCGGCAGTCGACCTGCCAAAGAGCGGGAGACTGCTGGCAAAAATATTAATAACGACCATGATTAAAAAGAAAAAGACATTCATTGAACAACGAAAGGGATGCGATGACATCACAGATGAAAACCTCCTTTATGTATGTGTATGTTTGACTAATAAGGTATTCCCTATTCTTTTTAAAATGAACCTTCTTGGAAAGATATTAACGATCCACACTTGGCTAATAAGTGAAACAAAGCCTCTCTTTCAAGGAGTTATGTCAAACAACATAGAAGCACAAAAAAGCCTGCTCCAAAATGGAGAGGCTTTTTTGTGCTTCTTATAAATGAAGTCTTATCCTTCAAGCAACAATTGCTCAGGATCTTCAAGCATGTTTTTAATCGTAACGAGGAACTGTACAGCCGTGCTACCGTCAACAATTCGGTGATCATAGCTAAGGGCAATGTACATCATTGGACGTACTTCCACCGTATCTTGATCGTCAACTACGACAGGACGTCTTTGGATTGTATGCATACCAAGAATACCTACTTGTGGAGCATTCAAAATCGGTGTTGACACAAGTGAACCGAATACCCCACCGTTCGTAATTGTAAATGAACCACCTTGAAGGTCTTTCAGCTGCAATGTATTGTCTTTTGCTTTTCCAGCAAGAGTATTAATCTCTCTTTCAATCTGAGCGAAGCTAAGACGGTCAGCATTACGAACAACAGGAACGACGAGTCCTTCTGTTGCGGCAACCGCAATACCGATATCATAATACTGCTTTTTCAAGATCTCATTACCTTGAATTTCTGCATTGAGCATCGGGAATTCTTTCAAAGCACCGACAACTGCTTTTGTAAAGAAAGACATAAAGCCAAGGCGCACATCATGCTTGTCCTGGAATGACTGTTTACGACGCTTACGCAAATCCATGACCTTTGTCAAATCAACTTCGTTGAACGTCGTCAGCATAGCTGCCGTATGTTGTGCTTCAACAAGATGTTTCGCAATCGTTTGGCGACGTCGCGACATTGGAATACGCTCAACCGGCTTATCTGGATTCGTCGGTTGCTGTGCTTTTGGGGCACTCGCTTCTTTCGCCGCAGGCTTAGGTTGATTTTTGCTTGCTGCTTGGCGTTCCACATCCTCTGTGCGTACACGTCCTAGCGGATCACGTGATTGTACTTCATTTAAATCAATGCCGAGCTCACGAGCTCTTTTTCGTGCAGCCGGAGAAGCAACAGGCTTTTCGGAAGACGTCGCTTCAGTGTCCTCTTTTGCTGCCGGCTTTTCTTCAGCTGGCTTGGCCGTTTCTTCTTTCGGAGCAGCTGGTGCCTCTTCAGCCTTAGGAGCTGCTGAGTCTGCACTGCCTTCTCCGAGCATTGCAACAACTTCTCCAACCTCAACGGTGTCACCAGGCTGCTTCATTTGCTCCTGTAATACACCGCTATGCTCACTATTCACTTCAATGTTGACTTTGTCGGTTTCAAGCTCAAGCACGGCTTCACCCTGCTCAACTTGATCTCCAACTTGTTTTAACCACTGGGCAATCGTACCTTCTGTTATGGATTCAGCAAGTTCTGGTACTTTAATTTCCGTCACGATCCATTGTCCTCCTTAGGCTTTGCGTTAATGATCGGTTTGTAAAGCTGTTCTAATAATTCGTTCTTGTTCACGCTTATGGACATCTGGCTCACCGGTCGCTGTACTAGAACGTTCGCGGCGACCTACATACGTCACAGGCACACCTTCTGGAGCAAGCTTACGAAGGCGAGGTTCCATAAATGTCCAAGCACCCATATTTTTCGGTTCTTCCTGAGCCCAGACAATCTCTTCTAAATTGTCAAAGCTGCTGAGAAATTCTACAATTTCTTCTCTAGGGAATGGGTAAAGCTGCTCGACCCGCAACACGTGTGTATTCTTTAACTCATCAGCATCTAAATCTTCAATACTAGTTGCCAAATCAATTGATAATTTTCCACTTGCCATTACGACCCGCTTAACACCTTCAGAAGCCGGATTCAAGCTTAGTTCAGGGATGATTGTTTGAAAACGCCCTTCTGTAAACGCATCAGCACTGGAAGCAACACGTGGATTCCGAATTAAGCTTTTCGGAGTCATCATCACGAGCGGACGCACTTCCTCTAACGGCATGATCTTCGCCTGGCGACGCAAAATGTGGAAGTACTGAGCCGCACTCGTTACATTGGCTACAGTCCAGTTATTCTCAGCGCATAACTGCAAGAAACGCTCTAAGCGCGCACTCGAGTGTTCTGGACCCTGCCCCTCGTAACCATGAGGTAACAGCATCACTAGACCAGATTTTTGACCCCATTTTGCCCGAGCCGCTGATAAAAATTGGTCATAAATGACTTGAGCTACGTTCGCAAAGTCACCATACTGCGCTTCCCAAATCACAAGTGTTTCCGGTGCATGAATAGAATATCCATATTCAAAACCTAACACTGCAGACTCAGATAGAGGTGAGTTGTAAATATCAAACGTAACCTCCGCATCAGATAGACCATGCATCGGTGAATACGTATTTCCATCCTCAGAGTCGTGCAGAACAATGTGTCGGTGGGCAAAGGTTCCCCGCTGACTATCCTGTCCAGTCATACGAATCGGTGTGCCATCCTTTAAGATTGAGGCAAATGCTAAAGCTTCCCCGTGAGCCCACTCGATTTTCTTACCTTCATCAAGCGCATTTTCACGTCGTTTCAAAATACGCTCAAGCTTTGGATAAACATTGAAGTTTTCCGGCCATTCAAGGAGCTCGCGGTTGATTAATTTTAAAGAATCGAGTGAAAGAGCCGTGTCAACTTTCGGCAGACGTTCTTCCGTCAGTTTTTTAGGCGCTTCCTTCTCTTCCACTTCTCCTTCTTGCTGAGAAACGTCATCATATAGTTTTTGCAAAGTAGCATGTAGCTCTTTTTGCATCGCTTCAGCCTCTTGCGCTTCAACAATACCTTCTTCTTGAAGACGTTTGCTATACAACGTTGCAACAGTATCGTGATTATGAATCAACTTGTATAGTTTTGGCTGTGTTGCTTGAGGATCATCCATTTCATTATGACCATAACGGCGATAACCGACTAAGTCAATTAAGAAATCTTTCTGGAACTTTTCCCGATACATATACGCTAACTTAACCGCTGCCATACAAGCCTCTGGGTCATCAGCATTTACATGAACGATGGGAATTTCATAGCCTTTAGCTACGTCACTCGCATACTTTGTCGAACGAGCATCCCGGCGCTCAGTCGTAAAACCAATTAAGTTGTTGGCAATAAAATGAATCGTCCCACCAGTTTGATAGCCTGGCAAACGACTAAGGTTCAGAGTTTCAGCGACAATGCCTTCCCCTGGAAAAGCTGCATCTCCATGAATTAAAACCGTAAAGGCCTTGTTAAAGTCAGCTTTTGCATAACCACGCGCTGTTCGGTCATCCTGAGCCGCACGTGTAGACCCTTCGACAACCGGATTGACGTACTCAAGATGCGAAGGGTTATTCGCCAAAGTGACACGAGTTTCGTGCTCATCAGCTGTAATTTCCCGGTTTGCCCCTAAATGGTACTTCACATCACCAGTCCAGCCTTCGCTGATTGTTGAAGAGCCCTCAGAAGGAATCATGTCTTTGTTTGGCGCATGATGGAATTCAGCTAAAATCATTTCATAAGGTTTACCGAGAACGTGCGCAAGCACATTCAAGCGACCACGGTGGGCCATCCCTAGAATGATTTCACCAACATTACTATCATTGCCGCGTTTTACTATATCATCAAGCATCGGAACTAACATATCGATACCCTCAATGGAGAAGCGCTTCTGTCCAACAAACGTCTTATGAAGGAAATTTTCAAAGCCTTCTACTTGATACAATCGGCGTAGTAGCGCTTTACGCTCCTCGCTCGAAAGTTTAGGATATTCTGCTTCCGTCTCAACGGTCTGTACGAGCCATTGTCTTTCTTCTTCGATATGAACATGCGTAAATTCAAACGTGAGCTTACGTGAGTAAATGTCACGAAGACGCTGAATTGCTTCGTACCCGTCTGATATGGAATCGGGCGCATTGGACCAAATCACCTTCGCAGGAATTGCACGAAGGTCTTGCTCAGTAAGTCCGAAGTCCTCAGGCGTTAGTGCATGCTTTTCTTTTTTCAAACGAGACTTTTGATCATAAAATGGATACACTTGTGCAGACAAATGTCCGTACGCACGAATGTTTCCCACAAGCTTCGTAGCTGCCACGACTTTTTCAGGATCAAAGGCAAACGAAGCCTGCCCATTCACTAGTGGCGTTTCTGGACGCTCAGCTGGGGGTGGTCCCCATTGGTCGAACAACTCTCGTAGATCACTTTCTACAGCTTCTGGATCGGAACTATACACATCATATTGTTCTTCCAAATACCCAAGGTTTGGGCCGCTGAGGTCACTCCAAGGTGCTGTGTTACGCCCGTTTTCTGCTTTCGACATCTTTCAGTAATACCCCCACGACTCATGTTATCAAGCATATAAATTCTTGATTCAAGCCAACCTAACAACGATTGCTTACATAAGTAACACTTTTTTATTGCGTTTTCATAAAAACACAATGAAAATAAACACTTCTACCATTGTAACATGTTTTGACAAGAAACGGCATCGAAAAACAAAGTGACTTTTTTAATCACCCGTCTTCAAATGCAATTGTCCCAAACACCTTAAGATAATGCAAATCAACGGCAGATGAACCTAAAAAAACATGTGGAATCTTTCTCCCACATTCTAACACAAAAGTCGCAGAAAAACCTAAGTTTTTGGGTGGTCTAATACAATGAATGTATACGCAAGCATCGTTTTCACTAACTTAACAGTTATTGAGCAAAAAAAGCTGCCCTACTGAGTGAACTGTCCCCATAAGATGTTCAGCTTGTAAAAAGTCCTAGGCAGACAATAAACGACTTCGCTATTGATGTCGCGTTATCTTTTTATTGACCATTGATAGTAGATAGTATGATTGTTGTAGTGCTTCATATATTGACATATGACACTCTATAGTTCACCCATGATGAACATATTTTGATGTCGAGTTCTTTCTTCATATGCCCATAAACGATTCCATTGGCATGCTATCCCAACAGTTTTCTTTCGACGAGAGCTGTCCGCAAATTAACTTGACACTCGATAAAACAAAATTTCTCTCGTCGTCTTTGACGGCTTACAAGCTACTTGACCTTTTCTTTAAATAGGTGATGTTGTTTGTCAGAAACATTGAAGCACTAGATGTGGTACACATTGCTCAAAAGGACGCTTTAACATTATCCTTGTCTTAGCTCTTGAGAATACAAAAAAACCGTAATAAGGTTCACTATTTTTAAGTGTTCCTTATTACGGTTATATTTCAAATTATCCAAACTCATATCCAGGATCATTAAATGTTTCTGTGGGAGTATCAGGATCTAAAGGGGGATCAATAGGCGGGTCAATAGGATTCATTGGAATCTGAACAATTAAGAGAGCAGTTAAAATTAATGAATAGACAAAGTTTTTCACAAGATCAAACTCCTTCTATTTAATTTAATAAGCATATTAACTATCAGTTACTTAACACCCGAATCAATGCCTTACTTTCACCAAGTGCTTTTAATTCGTTAATAGAAATTTTTTTAAAGTAGCTGTCACCCGCAAAATTGAAATGAAGAATTGATTCATAAAACATCTCTTTATCTTCAAGTACAAGTCCGCGATAATAATAATGAAATCCCTTTTGCATATCATTCAATTTTGTTTGATCCATCGAATTAAGAATATGAATACTTTTGTCTTTTTGATTATTTCTTGCGTAGTAAAAAGCAACCTCATGAATGTCAGATACATGATCATTAGAAAAATTAAGGTAGAGAGGAGGCTTAAATGAAAGGTTACTTGCAAAATTATGACTACGCTTAACTTCAGCTATAAAATGCTCATTGATCACTTTGTTATGCTCGTAAGAAAGCACTGTATTGAAATGGTGCAGTGCCTTGTCGACATCACTTATAATGTAAGTATTACCGATATGCATATGAAGAAAACAAATCAATGGCAATTGATAAGTTGTCTTCAATGTTTTAGTACCTAACTCTCTTGCTTCTTTGAGCAAAGAGAGGTGCGTATAGATGCCCGTATAGATTAGCCCCAACCTTGAAACATAAGATTGCTTTAAATAGCCTTCCTCCAGCTCATTAATGTATTTGTTTTCTAATGAGGAAAGCTGTATCACATACTTAATTAATCGCTCTCGATTGTAAACAATTATTTGAATAACTTCTCTAAATGCCTTCATTTGATACGTCTTTAAGTTCAAACTATACATTTTTTCGATCGCTAGCATACCTGGAATTTTTCTTAAACTCACCTCGAGAGCAATCGCGTATAAAGCACTCCACTCTTTTGAAGTTTCGCTAGATGCGACCGAGAGACGCTTTAGGAGATATCTTTGCAAGTCATAAAAGCGATGCACATTAGAATACTCCAAAGCCATGCGTGCTGCATTTTCATTCGGATCCAAATGTCTGCAATAGTCTTCCATATATTCGCGCTCTTTCTCCGGAAAAAGGGCACGAATGATTTTGAGAAGGCCGTGAAAATCATCTAGCTCTTGAAGAGGCTCTTCAATGAAGCGAATGAGCTCTTGTTCGTCTTTCGATTGAAGTAATGGCGTGAGACGATGTATAATCTCTGTATTCATTTGAATCTGTTGTCGAATAGCGTCTTTTAGAAGCCTCACCACTGCCCCTCCTTTTCCCTACAGTTACACTATTCGCCATTTTCTGTCATATCCCTTTTTTTTCTGTAGATTTTTTTATTTATTTTTTTTGGAAATCACTTGGTCGAACAAATGAATCATTTCTGTACCATCTGTATATTGAGCAGCAGTCCGCATACGCTCCAGATAGCCCTCTTTTTCTTTGTAAACCGCGTTTATATTTACGACCAACGAATCAGAAGTAAGCTCATCCTCTGATAAAACCGCAGCGAAGCCCTGCTTCTCGAAGGATTGCGCATTTTCCACTTGATCCCCTCTGCTCACCTTTGGAGACAACGGAATGAGCAGCATCGGTTTTTTCACAGCCAAACATTCATAAATTGTATTGGAACCTGCCCGCGAAACGACGACATCCGCTGCGGCAAGCAGGTCGTTAAATTCTGACGATACGTATTCAAATGAACAATATCCGTAACGCTGCACAGATTCGTCTACCTTTCCTTTTCCGCAAATATGAATGACATGAAAGGTATCCAGCAATGTGTCTAATGAAGCAACTATGGCCTCGTTCATTTTTTGTGAACCAGAGCTTCCACCAACGACTAAAAGCACCGGTTTTTGCGAAGATATATTACACAGCGAAAGTCCCTTCGTTCGGTTTCCTGTAAACAGAGCCGGCCTCACGATCGCTCCCGTGTGTAGCGCTTTTCCTTCTGGAAGTAAATCGACAGTTTCTGGAAACGTCACACAAATTTTTTCGCAAAAACGAAGAGCAATCTTATTCGCAAGCCCGGGAGTCCGATCTGATTCATGTAAGATCGCCGGAATCCCTAATGATTTAGCCGCGATGACGACCGGAACAGAAACAAAGCCTCCTTTTGAAAAAACAATGTCAGGACGCAGCTTCTTTAAGACCTGCCTCGCTTCCATCACCCCTTTGACGACTTTAAACGGATCTTTCCAATTGTCTTTATGTTTATACCGTCTGAGCTTACCTGTCGATACGGCGTAATAATCGACTCCTTCTTCTTCCATAATCTCTTTTTCAATACCATCTTTGGACCCGATATAGCTAATGGCGTAACCACTTTTTTTAAGTTGAGGGAATAAGGCGAGATGCGGTGTGACATGACCCGCAGTCCCTCCTCCCGTGCAAACAATATGTTTATGCAAACAAAACACCTTCTTTTTACTAAAAATATTTTTTACTAAAAATTAACCCATGAATCTTGCCAGTGAAGATTGGGTGTTAAAATCATTTGCTTTTGAAATGCCGATGCATGCTCTTTATCCTCTGAAAACAAGCTTTCTGTCAAGAAATAACCCGCATAAAAATACGGAACTTCTTGATATGTAATCGGTGGATTCATAAAACGACAACGTTCATCGCCGTCCAGGCAAGCGATGCGTATATTGCGTCCAGGAGTAAGCCCTCGATCTATACAAGCTTTTAACCCCCCTAGCAATATTGTCTGATTCCCAAATATGATGCTTCGCGGTGGCGTTTCAGAATGAAGTAACTGGATGGTTTCTTGATAACCTTCAGCGGCGCTGTTTTGCTTACACGTCACAATTGAATGAACACCTACTTTTTCGACATAACTCTTCCACGCAAAGCTATCGTCTGCTGTTAAACAGAGCGCCGTTTTGTCATTGTCTTCTTTGAGCCAGTATCGTAAAGCATATGCTTCATCAATCGTAATCTGCAATGCATCAGACCCTTCCGCTGTAAGTAGTGTCTTTTTTTCTTCGCCTCGTTTATGTCCCACACGAATGACATGAGCGCTTTCCGATGCTAACCCTTGGTGAGCACGGCTTAACGGAAGCATCATCACTTCAATACCTGCTGCTAAAGCATACTCTTCAATGCCGGCCCTTAGGCGCTGCACGTACGATGTTGAAGAATACTCATCAGGAAGGAGCAGACACAATTGACCTTCAACTAAATCGTCCTCTGTTGGACTTTCTTTTTTACTAAAATTTTTTCGGTAACCTAACTCACGAGCATACTGCCAGACTCTTGTCTTCGTTTCTTCTGTGACATGCAATGTTTCGTCTTTCTTCAACACGCGGGAGACCGTAGAAATTGATACACCTGCACGTTCAGCAATATCCTTTAGCGTAGCCATACAGCACCTTCTTTTAGTAAAGAATATGTTTTAGTAAACAATCAAAGCCGTCTTTAGTTTTTCATCACTGCCACCCATTTTACCAAAGAAAGCGACCTTGTTGTGCACATTTTATCACTTCAAGCTTACAATATAATGGAGGTTAAAGGAGGTTACGGGTCATGGATTCACCAATGAAATCTCTTGAAGACTTGCTGATGTCGCATGCGACGAAAACAGAGAAGAAGCTCATTTCACTTGCGGAAGAACTTGAATCTAAGGATGAAGTGTTTGTTGAGTTCGCTGAAAAAATCAATCAAGAAACCGGCGTGCACGTAGGAGAGTTTTTTAAGAAGCGACACGGTCACCAGCTTGATGGGTTAAGCTCAGCCCTTTCATTTCTTGACAATGAATAACAGGCCTTCCTCTTCCTACACATAAAAAGCCGATGTCTCAATTATTAAAGAAACATCGGCAGATTTTATTTATACGCAAAAAGCGCTAAACATTATTTAAACGACCGAAATTTTTGCATCACTCGCTGTTGATAAAAACGGACAGATGGACGAGAAAGATTTTTATGTTTTGCCATCAGCAGCTGATACCTTATTTCTGATTCAGAAAGCTTTGTCTGCAACATTTGTTTTTCGTCCTCATCTACACAACAAGCAAGCAAGTCCTTCATGTGTAAAATCTCTTTTTTGAGTTCCATTTCTGGTGGGAGCATCCCTGCATTTTTCAACACTTTATAGGAGGATTTTAATTCTTTTGGTACGCCATTCGCATCATCCAAAGGTAATGGTCTTCCCTTTCCAGGAAGATTAGAGAAATCGCCCTTTTTAATGGCATTGCGTATCCGTTCTTCGACGACGTCATCTAACATACCTTCGCCCTCCCTTTAGTTTACATAATATAATTATGGTGAATTTAAGAATTATCGATCGATTAAATCAAATTGATCAACATCCACTGTCCAAAAACGCTCCTCAACAAAAAACGAATATTGTTCTTTGACATCTGCAGCACCAAGATCCATATCTTTAAGTGCACTTTCCGTTTGCGACCGATGGGCCCGTAACGCTTCTAATTTAGTCTCTAAGTATTCTTTAATATGAATGACGACGTCAGCTTCCCCGATGTATCGTTCATGATTTTTAGAAAAAGCATGCGCCAAAACAACAGGACGATCCTCTTTAGGCATGTGCTGTACAGCACGCATCGTTGCAGCGCCAAGCGAATTATGATCTGGATGCACAGCATAGCCTGGATAGTGCGTCAAAATCGTATCTGGCTTTTCCTCTTTAATCACTTTCATAAGCATTGCTGCAAGTTCTTCGCGGTCTTCAAACTCAATCATTTTGTCATGCAAACCGAGCTTACGGAGGCGGGAAACGCCTAAGGCTTTACAAGCATCTTCAAGCTCTTTTTCACGAATGAGCGGCAGCGTTTCACGATTGGCAAAAATCGGTGCGCCCATATTTCTGCCCATTTGGCCAAGGGTCCCACAAGCATAAGTGACATGACCGCCTTCTTGGACATGCTTGGCAATAATACCTCCACAACCGTATGATTCGTCATCTGGATGAGGGAATACGACAAGCAGTTTTTTACTCATGGCGATCTCCCCCTTCTCCATTTCGAAAAGGTTTTTTACTTAGCTGTAAAGCAACAGCTAAACGCCCCTCTAAATTATGTCCAGCCAGTAATAACTGACCGTCCGCCTCTTCAAAATCTGTGAGGCCTTCAGAATAGAGCCAGCCCTCAGGTAGTTTAATCCCGACGCGATACGGTCCCTCTCCTTTAATAGCAGCGCGTTCAATGAAAATTTTCCCATTTCTTAAAAAGACACCCGCACTAAGGAAACCTTCATTATGGTGAGAAGCGTATGCGCCATTCGTCGTTTCCATATGAATATAAACTTGTTGCTTTTCAAAGCCTTTAAGAATCTCCTCCACTTGCACACGATCGATTGGCTTCACAAAACACCCTTCTTTCTCCCTCATTTTCTATCTATCATTTTACGCATTCCATGCGTTCATTGCAACGACCGCGCCTTTTCGGGTACAAACTTATAAAAAAACTGCCCTTCTTATAAAAAGAAAGGCAGCGAAGACGTTCACGTTTATTTCATATTGTATTTTTTCATAAAACGTTCTGCACGTCCGCCTGCATCAGCAAATTTCTGTTTGCCTGTATAGAACGGATGAGATGCAGAGCTGATCTCGACTTTAATGACTGGGTAAGTGTTCCCATCTTCCCACTCAATCGTTTCGTCTGAAGAACGAGTTGAACCAGTCAAAAACTTCTCACCGTTATTTGTGTCCATAAAAACCACTTTACGGTATTCTGGATGCGTTTCTTGTTTCATTTCTTTCACCTCCAACTAAAACGTAAGCATCATCATTGATCCCAAAAATAAATTATATCGGCCAAACTAGGAAAGATCAAGCCGAAGCTATAAACACCTTTTTCATTGTAGTTGATTTTGCAAAAGAGATCAATGGTTTAAAGGAAAAAGACTTAACAAACTGTATGCAACAGATGACTCTTCTCATTGCTGTCTTATGACCTTTTTAAACGCGCATGCTCCACTTGAATGCATCGATTCATCACAGTTTTTACTTCATGCTTCGTTAGATAATCGTACGTCTCTTGATCTTCAATTCCCAATTGCGCCCAAAAGAAAGGGAACCCGGCTTTCACTGTCTCTTCCGCTACTGAGAACAAATACTCTGGCCTTCTGAAGACGTTGACAATATCGACTGCTGATTCAATATCTAAAAGTGAGGCAACAGCAGGGACACCTAGACTTTCATCAATCGTCGGATTGACTGGAATAATGCGATAACCCTTTGCCTGCATTTCCTGAGCGACCTGATAAGATGTACGCATAGGGTTGTCTGATAGACCAACGATTGCAATGGTCTGTGCTGTCTTTAACATCTCGTTCATTTCTTCAGTAGCAATGTTCATCATAAAGATCCTGCCTCCTTTAACAATTGCGCTTCAAGTAAATATTCTCTAGCAACACCCTCTGCCGACTCGCCTTCTACTTCAACTCGATAATTCATACTTTGCATCTCTTCATCGGTAATTTGCCCACCAAGCTTGTTTAATGACTCGGCAACTTCAGGATAACGATCAACAGTTTCTTGTCGCAATAAAGGTGCGCCTTGGTAAGGTGGAAAAAGTTTTTGATTATCCTCTAAGGCGACGAGATCGAGCTTAATCATGGATGAGCTTGTAGAATATGCATCGATAACATCCACTTCCCCTTTGCGAATGGCATTTTCGCGAATGCCTGGCTCCATCGTTTCCACTGCGCTAAATTGAAACCCGTAAAGCTCCTGAATACCGAGGTAACCGTCTCCGCGATCAGCAAATTCCAAAGTAAAACCCGCCGTTAATGAAGGAGCTACGGTTGCAAGGTCGCTGATCGTCTCTAAACCCTTCTCCTCAGCGAGCGACCTTTTCATGGCGAGTGAGTATGTGTTGTTAAAAGACATTGGCGCCAAATAAACCATGTTGTACTTTTCAGCCATTCCCTTTTTTGCCTGTTCGTACACCTCTTCACGATTTGTACTTACTGCCTTCTCTTCTAAATGTGTCACGATCGCTGTACCTGTAAATTCCGGATAGACGTCAACCTCTCCGGACTGCAGTGCTGTAAAAACGAGCTCTGTTTTTCCGAATCCGGGCTTCAGCTCAACTTCTAAATCAGTGTCCTGCTCAATCAACAGTTTGTACATATGAATTAGTATTGTCGGCTCAGCTCCTAGCTTCGCGGCAGCGACGATTTTTTCTTTGCTTGAACTTCCTTGTGTTGCAGCAGTCCACCCTAGCGGAACAGTGACGATCAAAACGAGCGCTACGAGTACACTGACAAATGGTGTAATGCTGCGTGTCGACTTGCTGCGCTCAATGCTTCGGAAAATGATATCTAAGAGAATCGCAAGCAGCGCAGCAGGAACGGCTCCAAGCAAAATTAAGTAAGGATCTGCACCGCGGTCAATTCCAAGTAGTATTAAATCTCCTAAACCGCCTGCGCCAATGAGCGCAGCAATCGTTGTCGTCCCAACAATTAATACCATCGACGTCCTGATACCCGCTAAAATGACGGGAATGCTTAATGGAAATTCAACTTTTAACAGACGCCGCATTGAGTTCATTCCAAAGCCTTTCGCAGCTTCAATCAAAGAAGGGTCGACTTCCTTAATTCCGGTATAAGTATTTCTCAAGATGGGCAGCAAGCCGTAAGCGACTAAAGCGATAATCGCCGGCTGCTTCCCAATACCGACGAGCGGAATTAAAAAAGCGAGTACTGCCAAGCTCGGAATGGTTTGAATAATTGCTGCCACGGCAATGATTGGCTCAGCGATAGAAGTTCTTCGTGTTAATAAAATGCCTAATGGGACGCCTATAACAATCGCAAACAGCAGGGAAATCACAGATATTTGCAGATGCTCCCAAAGGCTTAGCCAAAATTGATCCTGACGACTAAAATAAACATCACGTATTCCAGCAAAAAAATCATTCATGCGCTTCGCTCTTCCTGTATGAATCCTTGTGCTAAATGCTTATAAGTTAAAATACCGCTTAGTTTGTCCTGATGCATGACCGGTAGCATACCATATCGCGACTCGTCCATTCGTTTTAATGCCTCGGTTAATCGCATATCGCTTGAAAGAGGCTGTATATTAACATGCTGTCCCTCTTCCAGAACGTAAAGAAATTCGTGGTCGGCATTGCTGACAAACCATATCCCGCGCTGGAATTTAGCCTGATCGACTTCATTATCCCGGATAATATGTTCAGAAGACAATGAAGGTAAGCTAGAAAGCATTTTATGTACTTGGTGTTTTGAGCCTGCTTGCGAAACGAATGACTCAACAAAATCATTTGCCGGTTGGTAAACGATGTCATTGGGTGTCCCAACCTGTTCAATGACACCTTTTTTCATAACACAAATCCGGTCACCTAGCTTCATCGCTTCATCAATATCGTGAGTGACAAACACGATTGTTTTTTGAATTTTCTGTTGTATTTCAAGAATATCATTTTGTAATTGATTGCGGCTTAAAGGATCAAGTGCGCTAAACGGTTCATCCATTAAAATGATGTTTGGATCTGCAGCAAGCGCACGTACAACACCTACTCGTTGCTGTTGGCCGCCAGATAACTCTTCAGGACGGCGGTCACGATATTGTTTCGGATCAAGTCCTACCATGTTCAAAAGTTCATCAATACGCTTTGCTGTTCGATCCTTAGACCACTTTTTCATCTCAGGGACGACCGCTATATTTTCCGCAATGGTCATATGGGGAAATAAGGCGATTTGCTGGAGAACATAACCAATATTCCAACGCAGCTCATGTAACGCATATTGACTCAGCTCTTTTCCTTCGAGTTCAATGTGACCACTTGTAGGCTCCTCCAAACGATTGATCATTTTTAATGTCGTCGTTTTTCCGCAGCCACTCGGTCCGATCAAAACGAAAAATTCCCCCTCATTAATTGTCATATCAATATCTTTTAACGCTTCTGTACCATCTTTATATTGTTTTTTCACTGTACGAAAAGAGATCACTTCATCTCCTCCTTCTCACGGATGATGCCTTAAGATTCCCGAAATAGCCGTTGTCCAAACGTTAAAAATGCAGACCTTTTCACCACTACCTATCGATATACTAATACGAAATACAGACCTTACTTTCAGTTATTTTTTAAGCGACACGATCACTCTCACCAGCATGACTTATGGAAATATATGAACGCTTAGAATTTAGTTTTCCGAGAGTGCTACAGAAGCGAGTCATGGCTTGTTCCTCTGGCACCCTTTGCTTTTCACAAAGCACAACAGGAACATAGGTTCTGTATATTATACACATGACATCATTCATATTCAACATCCACATGCCTTATTCAATGTGCAAAATCGAGTAGGAGGGAGTGACTAACTCCCGTCCTCTCACATTACCCCGCATACCGTTCGGTACGGGGCGGTTCAATTAAGATAAATAACGAATTTGCAGATTTTTGAGACCTCGGTTACACCAAAAAAGGATATATGTTCAATTGTTGAACATATATCCTCTGTTAAAAATCATTTCGCTTCCAATGCCTCGTGTAATGGGCTCCAGATGTCTTCTGCTCCTAAGCTTCGTGTCCAACTGGCAACGCCTGCAAGATCATACTGGTGAACAAGGTCAACTCGCTTCTTCACTGATGAAGCATTCTCCAGCCATATTTTATACGTCTGCCGTCAGTCTCATACTCGACGTAATCTTGACCTGTGCTTTCGTCATACGTGCTCGTCAAATTCCGTTCTGCAATCCATTCATCAATCCCATTCATACTATAAGCTGATGAGGAAACTTCAATATTTTCTCCCTCCGTTGTTTTTTCTTCCCAAAGCCTCGTATAAAATGGGATGCCTAATATTAACCGATCGTTTGGCACGACTTCGAGAAGACGCTGTAAGTTGCTTTCAACCCACGGCAGGCTCGCGACACTGCCCGCTTTTGGCGATGAACCCCAATGCTCATCATAAGCCATAACGACCATGTAATCGACGATACTGGACAAATCATCTCGCTCATAAAACGCCGACCATTGGCTGCTCGAAATAAAGGTCATATCTAATGACACAGTGGCATCTACTTTATGTAGCGCTGGCGTCAATTCTCTGACAAACTGCGTTAAAAAAGGGCCGTCCTCTTCATAGACGTTTTCAAAGTCTATATTAATGCCATCAAGCTGAAATTCGTTGACATATGATACAACTTGATCAACCATGCGCTGGCGTCTCTCAAAAGTCGCTAACGCGCTTGACGTTCTATCGGGGTCAAAATCGTTGGAAAATAACGCCCAAACCTCATATCCACGCTCTTTTGCCCAAGCGACATATTCTGCTGACGCTTTAGATGAAATAGCGCCCTCATTGTCAGCGAGCGCGAACCAAGTCGGGGAGACGACTTGTACGCCTGGCATGTCAGAAATCTCCGAGACATCAGGGTTGTATGAATACACAGCCTCCCACGTCATGTTCACCGGCTCATCAAACGGGAGCGGACGCCGATCCACTTCTTCATATGATGTTTCGAGCGTCTCAGTTTCGACTGTATTTAATGCTTTAGACGGAATGAAGCCTTGTTCGCCGGTATACGCCTTTACTTTCGTAAAGTCTCCTTCAGATTGCAGAACAATGACCTTTTCTCCTTGGCTTACTTCCTTGACATACGGCTCTTGAAGACTCGCCCTCTCTCTTAAACGGCGGTCATCGACATCGTCTACGATCACTTTTGCCGTTGTTAATTCGGCTTGGTTGTCATACACATGAACGGCTTTTTTTTGCTCCGATGTATTAAAAACATAAGGAAGAAACGGTGGCCACTGATTAGGAGCGAGATACACCATATCATTTCGAAATGACCGGCGCACGCTCAGTATCAATTTTTCAAGATCTTGTTCATAAAACGCTTCGGAAACAGGCATTTTGAATACGTGAGAGCGAGTCGTAAAAATCACCTGTTCGCTTGGCTCGTCATAAATAACGGGAATTTGTAATACCTCTTTCATAAAGGAGAGGGGAATGTACAATTCGCCTTCTTTCCATAGCGCTTCTTCAGAATAGAGTTCTTCCTCATAAACGATTGGGTGCGCTAAAGATGTATAAGGTATATACTCATCAGAGGCAGGCGGAAATATAACTACAAAGAAAATGCCGCCAGTTAATAGTAGAAAGAGCATTAAGAAGGTAAATCGCCCTCGTTTTTTTCGGCGCGGACGTGTATGTATTGTATTTCTTTCAAGTCTAGTCATGGCTGCAACAGAACATTCGGTCCTGGTGCTTCTCCCCCTTTTTAGATCAGTTAAGCACTTCATTCATCGTACCTTAATCTCGTTCACTCTGAAAAGAGCTTTCGTAGAATCATTTTATTTTCTGTCACGTATAAAAGGTCTCACGATTCTTTTCTATTCATGATACAATAACGACACACTGGGAAAAGGAGAACGTCTATGTGGAATGTCATCTATTTACTTATAGCATATGTACTCGGATCGATTCCTTCTGCACTCATTATTGGAAAATGGTTTAAAGGTATAGATGTAAGACAGCACGGAAGTGGGAATTTAGGCGCTACAAATGCTTTTAGAACATTAGGCGTCAAGGCGGGTAGCGTTGTTCTTGTCATGGATATTTTGAAAGGAACAGCGGGCACAGCACTTGGCATGCTAGCAATGGGAACGACATGGCATGCGCTGATCTTCGGTTGTGCTGCCGTGCTTGGTCACGTTTTTCCGTTATTCGCTCGCTTTAAAGGCGGGAAAGCGGTCGCCACTTCGGCAGGATCAATCCTTGCATACAGCCCGGTTTTGTTCCTCGTATTGGTCATCAGTTTCTTACTTGTGCTTTATTTGTTTAAGTACGTTTCGTTAGCGTCAATGATTGCGGGCATATCCGGTTCAATCTACTCGTTCTGGATCGGTGATTGGGTATTGATCGCTGTAACAGGCTCTTTAACTGTTTTTGTCATCATTCGACATTGGACGAACATTAAACGAATCGCCCAAAAAACAGAGCCAAAAATAAAATGGATGTAGCGCATGACCTAGATTGTTTATTTAAAATGAATCAACTATATTACCATATAAATAGACGTCGCGTAACTGGTCTCACTCTACGCGACGTCTATTTTGCTCGTTTTCAAATGGACGATGATGGAAAGCTTTAAGTGTATTAATCCTTATTTGTAAAAACCAACAGACTTTGATGTCTTGATACATTGCTCACAGCATTTCTTATTGACCTTACATCTGTAAGAGCAATGGAAATCGGCTAACCAAGCGAAGGGCTACTTTATCTTCCTCCATCATCAGATGGGAGGACTTTTAAGGAAGAACCGTACTGCCCATCAAATACCGATCACACTCACGAGCGGCTTCACGCCCTTCATGAATCGCCCAAACGATCAAGCTTTGCCCACGGCGAACGTCTCCAGCGGCAAAGACGCCTTCCTCACTCGTCATATATTTTCCATACGCTGCCTTGACAGTATTTCTTGCCCCTCTTTGAAGATTTGTTTTTTGGAGCAACGTTTCCTCTGGCCCTTCAAAACCAATGGCAACTAGGACAAGCTGAGCTGGACACACGCGTTCGCTTCCAGGGATATCCACCATTTGCACACGACCGTCGTCGCCAAGCTCTTTTTTTGTCTGCACCGTATGCAAAGCTTTCACTTGGCCGTGTTCATCCTTTTCAAAACGAGTTGTCTTAATTGCATACTCTCTTGGATCACGTCCAAATAACGCCTTCGCTTCTTCGTAAGCATAGTCTAGTGTATACACTTGTGGTTGCTCTGGCCATGGGTTATCGTCACTTCGCTTAGCTGGAAGCTGTGGATATTTGCCAAATTGCACAACGGAATGGCTTTTTTGCCGAAGCGCGGTGGCGACACAGTCTGCACCCGTGTCCCCTCCGCCGATCACGATCACATCTTTCCCAGCAGCTGAAATAAATCGACCATCCGCCTGGTCCGAATCGAGCAGACTTTTTGTATTTTGTGTTAAATAATCCATGGCTAACTCGATACCAGCACTTTCACGACCTTCCAGTTCAATATCACGCTGCTTTAACGCGCCAATGGCTAAAATGATTGCATCATTGTCTTTCTTTAACTGTTCCATAGACATGTCTACACCGATTTCTGTATTTGGTACAAACGATACTCCTTCGGCTTCTAGCAGCTGCACCCGACGGAAAACAACACTTTTATCAAGTTTCATATTTGGAATCCCATACATAAGTAAGCCGCCTATACGATCCGACTTTTCATATACCGTTACATGATGACCAGCTTTATTGAGCTGATCGGCGGCCGCTAAACCAGCTGGTCCAGATCCGATGACTGCGACGCGCTTCCCAGTTCGTCGTGCTGGCGGTGTCGGGGTGATCCACCCTTCAGAAAATCCTTTATCAATAATCGTGCGTTCAATCGACTTAATGGCAACAGCAGGATCTGAGATCGCTACAGTACAAGAGCCTTCACATGGAGCGGGACAGACACGACCTGTAAATTCCGGGAAATTATTTGTTTTCAAGAGACGATCAAGCGCTTCTTTCCATCGTCCACGGTAAACAAGGTCATTCCACTCCGGGATTAAATTATATAAAGGACATCCAGTTGGTCCATCAGTTATTTCAATGCCAGTGTGACAAAACGGCGTGCCGCAATCCATGCAACGGGCACCTTGCTTTTGCAACGATTTTTCGTCAAAAGGGAGCTGGTACTCCCTCCAGTCGTCTAAACGGGCTACTGGATCGCGTTCTTTCGCCTGTTCACGCTCGTAGTCTAAAAATCCGGTTGCTTTCCCCAAATAGACGCCTCCTTTTAATTTTTGGTCGCTACTAACGTCGTTTCATGTGTAGCCTCGTTCGTATTGCCTTTCTTCGCTTGAAAAGCTTTTAAGACGGCGTCATCAAGTGCCATCCCTTCATTCATAAAATGCTGAATCAAATCGTTCATTTCACGATAAGCAGTCGGAATAACTTTGATAAATAGCGACACATGATGTTCCCAATCTGCTAAAATTCGATGTGCGATGGTTGAGTCTGTATAGCTTGCGTGTTTTTCAATCATTGTTTTTAATTCAATTTGATCCCTGCTGTTTGTTACATCATGAAACTCAAGCTGATCGTCACTCACACGATCTTTGAACTGTTGAAGGTTCGGAGCGTAAACATACACGATGCCACCTGACATACCCGCGCCAAAATTTTTCCCAATCTCACCAAGAATGACCACACGTCCGCCAGTCATATATTCACAGCCGTGGTCGCCAACCCCTTCGACGACTGCACGCCCACCGCTGTTACGAACAGCAAACCGTTCACCTGCTTTGCCATTGACATATGCTTCCCCTGCTGTTGCACCAAACAAAGCAACATTGCCGGCAATTACTTGTGTTGAGGAATCTTTAGCAAAAATCGCTGGCTTTCTTACAATGAGACTACCTCCTGAAAGCCCTTTTCCGACGTAATCATTGGCGTCACCTGTCAAGTGGATCGTTATGCCTTTTGGAAGAAAGGCACCTAAGCTCTGTCCGGCAGATCCTTGCAAGTGGATCCGAATTGTGTCGTTGGGAAGCCCTTCTGCACCCCATCTTTTCGTCAATTCGTGTCCTAACAGCGTGCCAACAACACGATTCGTGTTCTCGATTGGTAAGGTCAGGTTAACCGGCTCCCGGCGCTCCAAAGCGGGTGAACAAGCAGCCATGATCGCTGATCGGTCAAGAGACGAATCAAGCTTATGATCCTGTTTTCGCTGTTGAAAGCGACCGACGGCAGCAGAAACATTAGGCTGGTAAAGCAAAGCAGAGAAATCTAAGTGTTTTGCTTTCCAATGGGCAGCGATTCTGTCGCTTTTTTGCAATAGGTCCGTCCGGCCAATCATTTCATTAATCGTACGAAAGCCAAGCTCAGCCATAATCTCACGCACTTCTTCAGCGACAAAGTGCATATAATTGACGATGTGCTCTGGTGTTCCGATCATTTTTTGCGAAGCTCAAGATTTTGCGTAGCAACACCCACTGGACAAGTATCAAGATGACAAGCACGCATCAGGATACAACCAAGTACGACGAGTGGTGCCGTGGCAAAGCCATATTCTTCAGCTCCAAGCAATGTCGCTAATACAACATCGCGACCTGTCATTAATTTGCCGTCTGCTTCAAGCACGACGCGGTCACGCAAGTTGTTTAAGAGAAGCGTTTGATGGGTTTCAGCTAAACCAATTTCCCAAGGTAAACCGGCATGACGAATACTCGTTCTCGGGGAAGCGCCTGTGCCTCCTTCATACCCAGAAATAAGAATGACGTCAGCAAGTCCTTTCGCAACCCCAGCAGCAATCGTACCAACACCTGTTTTACTGACAAGTTTTACACTAATTCGTGCTTTTGGATTAGCGTTCTTCAAATCATGGATTAATTGCGCTAAATCTTCAATGGAATAAATATCATGGTGCGGTGGTGGTGAAATTAACCCAACGCCTGCAGTCGTCCCCCGAACTTCTGCGATCCACGGATACACTTTAAAGTCGGGAAGCTGCCCACCTTCTCCAGGCTTTGCACCTTGCGCCATTTTAATTTGGATCTCGTCGGCATTGGTTAAATAATGGCTATTTACACCGAAGCGTGCGGAGGCGACCTGTTTAATTGCACTTTTACGGAGATCACCATTTTCATCAGGAGCATATCTGCTTGGATGCTCTCCACCTTCGCCACTGTTGCTTTTACCGCCAATTCGATTCATCGCAATGGCCAAGGCTTCATGCGCTTCCTCGCTTAATGAACCATAACTCATTGCTCCTGTTTTAAATCGTTTAAAAATAGATTCTACGGACTCAACCTCTTCAATAGAAATCGACTGGCGGTTCTTTTTAAAGTCGAGGGTGCCACGCAAAAAGGACACCTCATCATTTGTTGCCAGATGTGAAAATTTTCGATAAAGTTCATGATCATTCATCCGACACGCGCGTTGAAGCGTATGAATCGTCAACGGGTTAAACGCATGGTGCTCTTCGTGTCGGCGATATTGCAGATCGCCACCTGTATCGAGCGTCAGATCTTCATAGGAAGAATGATGAAAAGCACTTTGATGGCGAAGCAGCGTTTCTTTTGCAACGGTTTCAAGCTGAATACCACTCAGCTGTGAAGACGTACCGACAAAAAATTCATCAATTAAGTCTTTATGGAGACCAACCGCTTCAAAAATTTGTGCACCACGATAGCTTTGAATTGTCGATATTCCCATTTTGGCAATGACTTTGACAATTCCTGTGGTTGCTGCGTGAATATATTGTGTTTCAGCCTCTTCGACTGAGACATTTTGAATATCTCCATCGAGAATGAACTGTTGTATCGACGCAACACCTAAATAAGGCTGTATCGCATCGGCGCCATAGCCGAGTAACATTGAAAACTGGTGAACATCACGTGCTTCACCTGTTTCAACGATGATGCTGACCTGTGACCTTACACCTTGGTTTACTAAATGATGGTGGAGTCCGCTTACAGCTAGTAGTGAAGGAATTGCGCTTCGTTCTGAATCAACTTGTTGATCGGAAAGGATTAACAAAGACACGCCTTGTGCAATGGCCGCCTTTGCTTCTGTAAACAAATGATGCAAGGCATCGCGAAGCGAACGCTCCCCTTTTCCAACCGAAAATGTCATATCGAATGTCTTTGCAGTAAATTCTTGTTGTTTAAGTGAACGTAGGGCTTTTAACTGTGCCATCGAGAGAATTGGTGTTTCAAGACGAATGCGGCGACAGCTTTCAGGCTGCGGGTCGAGCAAGTTCCCCTCTGCACCGAGAAACGTGGCTGTTGATGTAACGCACTCCTCACGAATGGCATCGATCGGCGGGTTCGTGACTTGGGCAAACAATTGCTTAAAGTAGTTGAATAGTAGCTGTGGTTTGTTTGATAAGACGGCGAGCGGTGCATCATTGCCCATCGAACCAATCGGGTCTTTCCCCTCTGTCACCATCGGCTTTAAGTTTTTCTGTAGCTCTTCGTACGTATAGCCAAACGCCTTTTGCTTTTGAAGCAAAGCTTTTCCGATCGGCAAGGTGGAAAATGAATCGTGCTCCACAGACGTTTTCAGGGAATGAAGATGTTTGCTAATCCATTCATCATAAGGGCATTGCAAAAAATATTGATCTTTTAATTGTTCATCTGGAACAATTCGCCCTTCTTCTAAATCAATATATAATATTTGTCCTGGACTTAATCGCTGCTTCTCTACAATGTCAGCATCAGGAACGTGAAGCACGCCAACCTCAGAAGCGAAAATCACACGCTCATCCTTCGTGACATAATATCTAGCCGGACGTAGACCATTACGATCAAGCATTGCGCCAATCTGTCTGCCGTCTGTAAATGCTGTCGCGGTTGGACCATCCCAAGGCTCCATAAGCGTGCTATGATACTCATAAAAAGCCTTTTTCTTCGGATCCATTTGTTGCTCTTTGTCCCAAGGTTCAGGAATCATCATCATCGCAGCCATAGGAAGCGGTCGCCCACTCAACGTTAAAAACTCAAGGGTATTGTCTAAAATAGAGGAATCACTTCCCCCTTCCTGGACGACAGAACCAATCTTATCCATGTCTTCGCCAAATAATTTAGCATAAGCACTGTGCTGACGTGCCTTCATCCAGTTTACATTTCCTGTAAGGGTATTGATTTCACCATTGTGAATTAAATAACGATTAGGATGCGCCCGTTCCCAGCTTGGAAATGTGTTAGTACTAAACCGAGAATGGACAAGGGAGAACGAAGACGTAAATGCTGGTTGTCGTAAATCCAAATAAAAGCGATCCAACTGATCAGGTGTCAGCATCCCTTTATAAACAATCGTCCGAGTGGAAAGGCTTGGTATATAAAAGTTGCTCGCTTTAAGTGCTTCGTCTTTTAAAATCGCCTGTTCCATTCGTCGACGGATGACATACAACTTGCGCTCAAAAGCCTCTTGTGAAAGGTCACACTTAGAACTAATAAACGCTTGTCGGATATAAGGCTGAGCCATACGAGCAGATTCCCCAATCACACTCGGGTCTACTGGTACATCGCGCCAGCCAATCAATGCTTGCCCTTCTTCTTGAACCATTTGTTCAAAAAGAACTTCTGTTTGTTTTCGTAACTGGGCATCGGCGGGGAAGAACACCATTGCGACTCCGTAATGTCCAGGCGCTGGAAGGTCGAGATGTTGTTCTTTCAACACGGATTGGAAAAAAAGATGAGGAATTTGTGTCATAATGCCTGCACCATCGCCGGTCAGCGGATCACTCCCCTGCCCGCCACGATGATCCATTTTACATAGCATTTGGACACCTTGTTTTACGATATCATGCGATGGCTGATTTTTAATATGGGCGATAAAACCGACGCCACACGCATCATGTTCATGCTTTGGGTCGTAAAGCCCCTGTTTGTTCGGAATTCGTTGTTGTATCATTATTCACAACCCCCTAGGGTAAGTATCATAGCTATTTCATCCATCAGCTCCTGTATATTTCATCGTTTACAGATGACAGTTGCACTTCAACCGTCTATGCTATATTCTAAAATCCAACGAATCATATAAGCAATATATAGATTAGATGCAACCAATCTATTTATTAGATGAATGAGTGGTGAAGGGTTTTGGAATTCCGTCAAATCAATTACTTTATCGAAGTAGCGAAGCGGGAACATGTGACCGATGCAGCATTTGCTTTACATGTGGCGCAATCTGCCGTTAGTAGACAAATTGCCAATCTCGAAGATGAATTAGGCGTCCGTCTGTTCAGGCGAGAAGGGCGTAACGTAAAGCTAACAAAAGCAGGTGCATTATTTTTAGAGCACGCGCAACGATCCGTCGAAGAAATCGAGCTCGGTAAACGAAAGGTTGATGAGTTTTTAAATCCAGAAGTCGGACAGATTCACCTTGGGTTTCCAAACACACTCGCTCCAAAATCACTGGCTTTTGCCATTGCGTCGTTTAAGGAGCAACACCCTGACATTGGCTTTCATATTCACCAAGGTACGCAGAAACAATTGATTTCAAGTATTGTAAATCGAGACATTGACCTCGCTCTCGTATCCCCTGTCCCTAAAAATAACCAAGACGTGAATGGACGCATTTTCTTCTCCGAGTCATATGTTGCACTCTTACCGTTAAATCACCCATTAGCGACGAAAAAATCCATACGTCTAGATGAATTAAGAAATGATTCTTTTATTACTTTTTCTCCAGGCTACACATTACGCGATTTATTTATTGAGGCTTGCCACCATATTGGTTTCAAACCGAAAATTGCTTTTGAAGGCGAGGACGCTGATACGATTAAAGGCTTAGTTGCCGCTGGGCTTGGCACGACTTTACTCCCTGAAATGTCGGTGATTGATAACATCCCGAGAGAAACGAAAAAAATGACCATTCAAGAACCAAAGCTATCTAGAAGCGTCGGGGTTATGACCCCAAAAATCGTGAACTCGCACCAAGTGATCAGTTATTTTTTGAATTTCTTGTGTCATTTTACGACCGTTTAAACCAATTTGGGCAATGATTTTATGAAATCTTGCTTGATTTTTTCGTACAGATAAGATATAAATGAAAAAATCCCTTTCAGTAAGGAGTTAAAAAACGTATGAGTTCAGAAAAATACCCTTTTCAGTATGTGACCCATACGGTAAGCGACGACGATTCTTTTTCTTTAGACGTTTATGACAAGCCAGAGGATGCATTAGAAGGTAAGCCTCCACAACGAACACTACGAAGCATTGATGAGTTGTTAGACTACAATGATATGTTAGATGAGTGATAAAGACAGGCTGTTTAATACAGTCTGTCTTTATTTTTTGAACCTTTCAAAAAGTTAGGATGTTAAGAGGTGAGTCGATGAATTACTTCTCTCCTAAAGCTGTTCCTTTTGAAACTTTAGGAATGGCCCATTTGTTTGCATGGCTCTTTATGCTGCTCGTCCTTTTTTTAATACTTTATATGTATAAATGCCTTCCGCACGTACTATGGCACTCAAGATGGATTTGGGTGATCATTTTAATCGTCGTCGACGCTTCGCTTTACGTCTGGTATTTGGCATCCGGCGTTTGGAATACCGCCACAACGCTTCCTTTTAACCTTTGCAGCTTGATGCTTTACTTCACGATATGGATGCTCATTCGCCCATCGCCAAAGCTAAGCGGTATTGTGTTTTTACTTACAATCGCAGGTGCATTACAAGCCATGCTCACACCTGAATTGTTTTACGGGTATCCTCATTACCGCTTCTTTCAGTTCTTTATCGCTCACGCGGTGATGATTTGCGGACAAATGCATTTGTTTTTCAGTGGCTTTATCCGGTTTCACCGGTTCACTTTTGTCTATGCCTGGTTGTTTTTAAATGGTTTGGCCGGACTTGCATGGTTTATCAATGAAGCGACTGGAGGCAATTACTTTTTTGTTCATCGCAAACCCGATAATGCGTCACTTCTTGATCTGTTAGGACCATACCCGTGGTACTTATTATCTTTAGAAATCGTCGCACTGATCATCCTAGCGATCATTCAATGTGTTTTTGTTTATTTGCAAAAATTCTTTAAGTGCGGTCATTGAAATTTTCTAATGCGGAAAGATTTGGTTTCGACACAATTTGCGTTATACTAATATTATACGATACACAGATAAAGGAGCGTGACCCCGATGGATATTTTCGTTTCAAAAACAGCGCTCGAGTGGTTTAAAGAAGAATTTGGGAATGATCAACCCGTTCGATTTTTTGTTCGCTATGGTGGTTGTAGCTCTATTCAATCCGGCTACTCACTTGGTATTGAAATTACGGAACCCTATGAACCTGTTGCGCTTAAAAAAACGGATGGCTTTACTTTTTTTGTTGAAAAAATGGACGAATGGTATTTCGACAGCAGAGATTTAAAGGTTGACTTTGATCCAGCCATTGAGGAGATTACTTTTGACTACCCAGCAGAAAAAAGTATGGACAAATAAGCGTAAAGCATCCGTCTTTCTTACATCTCAAGGAGGCGGATGTTTTGTCTCATCGTCACTTGTCTATTATTCAGTCTTTATTTTCCGAATTTTCTTTCTTATATGAAGAAGTATAATAAGTCGAACGCAGAAGATCATGTCAACTCCTAATGAAAGAAAACCTTATTTTTACATGATATCCATTGTAAGTTAACATTTTTACTTTAGGATTGTCAGTAGATCAGTAAAGGAGCTGTTTATTATGCGCATTGCATTTATTGGAGACCTGCATTATCCTGTCGTAGAAGAAAACGAGGCGACGGTTAAAGAGGCAAGAGATGCTTTTTACGCTGAATTTCTTCATCGCTTTTTTGCAACTGAAGCCGATTATTACATCTCTTTAGGAGACTTAACGAATTACGGCGAGGAAAGCGAAGTGAGGGAGGTTTACGAATTAATCACGCGCCATAACAAAAATTTCATTCACGTGTTTGGGAACCATGATTTGTATGACATCCCTCGCCAAGCATTGCTCGATCAGTCCAAAATGAATCAAAACTACTCCATAGAGACGGAGGAAGCCTACCTCGTTTTTTTAGAAACTGCTCGTGATCACGACTACGAAAATTACGGTGGCTTCTTGCATGACGAGCAGCTTCAATGGCTGGAAGCAGAGATCGAGCGTTCTGGTGAAAAAACGATGATGATTTTCGCACACCATCCTGTATATGATACGACCGCGCGCTCACAAAGAAAGTATTTATCTATTGATCCAGAATTAAACGTACAAGACATTTTAAACAAAAAACAAGGCACTGGCATTTACATCAACGGCCACAATCACGTAGATTCTATTGTTTACAGTGGGCAGTGGACGTATATCCAAGCTGGTGCAGTCCTTGATGATCAGAGTATTCGCATTTTGGAAATTGACAACGATCGTATTTGTCTTCAAGCGAAGGAGCTTAACGATTCGCAATTGAAGCAGCTCGCAGAGATCGTCGGTCAGCATATTTCTCATTTTAATTTATTCCCTGAAGGTCGTGGAACGACGTTAAATCGTGAAGCTGTCATTCAAACGACTGCGGTTAAACGTCTCTAACAATATGCTCTGGCTAGCTACTAAGCAAATAATCTTCATTGTGGCTAGCCTTGCTTTCCTATCCCCTGCACCTATTTCCCCCACTGTTCTTACGCATGAACATGAATACCCTCATGAAAAATGGAAATCGCATCCCTTTCGTCTTCTCGCTTTTTGAAAAGTAAATGCAGACAAAAATCATGGTGACTTTGTCTGCATGTTGGTTATTCTTTGAGTGACATCATCCGTTTTGCGGCGCCTTGATTCGAAATCGTTCAATATGTGAGTTAAGCCCTACATCGATGAGCACTTGATATTGAACAGCTCCTAATAGATCAAAATGGGGATAGGCTGGCCGATGGTGAATCCACTTCTCTTGCAAGCCGTATGCCTCGCCCCAAGCCATTAATTTCTCAAGGTCATTGCAGCCTGCCTTTGTCACTGTATGCCATTCAGGACGAGTTGGGTGCACCCAAAAATGAGTGAGAAAAGCAAGCTCACCAGCACTGACCTGTTTTTTCCAAGCAATTAACTCGTCCCTTTTTATTCCAAAAGCCACGAAATTTATATCTCCTTTAATACGTTTTTATAGGCTTGATCCCATTCAGGGAATGCCTTTCTTAACGGCACAGGCCGAAAGCTATCTTTTTTGACGCATAAATGAACCGAATGCCCTTCCGCACAAGTCTCGTCTTTTGCGTTGGAGATTCGATAACCATAAGTCGTACGCAAACCATCATACGCTTCTAACCATGTTGCTATCGAAGCTGTTTCTCCATATGTCAGTGCCTTCTTATAATTCAGCTGAATTGACAAAACTGGCGAGACATACCCTTCAGATTCCATATCATGGTACTCAAAGCCAAGGTTGTTGATAAAATCCGTTCGTCCAAGTTCCAAATAAACGACGTAGTTGGCATGGTAGACGACCCCCATTTGATCTGTTTCCCCGTATCGTACTTTAACTTCTGTCGTAGTAATCATTCGTGCTTCCCTTCCTGCAATTGTTTTTCGATGGCTGCTTTGACATCTGCCTTCAGTAGCGTCATTAAATCCAAATCCGACCACTGATCAGCTCTGTCTACGGATGCTAGACGATCGGCCTGTATAATGAACGCTTCAGTTAATATATTCTCAACCCACCTTGCATTATCCTTCACAGACTGATCAGGAAAAAGCTCGAGCCATCGTGCCTCGCCTACTTCTTCAATTCGGTAACCCGCTTGATTGGCTAAATGTTTAAATATCGCAAATAACTCTACAGATGAATACAATGGAAAATGCAAATGTTTTTTAAAGCGTCCTGAAAGCCCTGGATTCGAATGTAGGAGAAGATTCATTTCTGACGAATAGCCCGCCATAATGATCACGAGATTTTCATTATGGCGCGTCATCTCCTCAACGAGTGTATCAACCGCCTCTTTGCCATAATCACCGGTGCTGTTATTCATCAAAGCGTAAGCTTCATCGATAAATAATACCCCGCCTAAAGCTTCGCGCACTTTTTTTCGCGTACGATCAGCGGTTTGTCCAACATATGGTGCGACAAGATCAGCACGAGAAGCTGTCACTAAATGACCTCGCTTGAGCATCCCCGTTTCCTTAAGCATTCGTGCATACAAACGAGCGACAGTTGTTTTTCCCGTCCCTGGTGGTCCTGTGAAGACAGTATGAAACTGCATCGGTGGTACTTGAAGCCCTCTTTTTTTCCGAAGGTGCTGGATGTGGGCAAGCTTTTGAATAGCAGACAGTTCACTTTTCACCTCATGTAACCCGATCAACTGCTCGAGTTCACTAAGGGCACTGGACGACGAAGCTTCGTTCGTACTTACCATTTCTTGGTCTTCTAGACAAATGACGTCAAATACGTCGGTAACATTTGCACGTGTACGAGCGCCTTTTTTAAATACCGCATCTTCAATGATCTGCTTCACCGTCCGCGCATTACCGAAAGCTTCATCGACCTGCGCATTTACAATCTGATGCTCAAGCTCGATCATTGCACCTGAATCAAGGACAAAACCCTCCTGCAAAGCCATATGCTCGCCGATCTGCAGCAGCTCTTCAATTGTATAATCATCAACATGGAAATGATTGCTCGTTGGAAAACGGCTTAACAAGCCTGGATTCGCCCATAAAAATCGGCGCATTTCTGCTGGATAGCCTGCCAACATGACGACAAACGTTCCTTTAAACTCATCACTCGTCATCGCCGAAACGAGTGTGTCAATAACAGCTTGACCATAGTCATTTTCTGATTGACCGTCACGCTTTAAACTGTATGCTTCATCTATAAATAAAACGCCACCTTGCGCTTTGCGAATCGCCTGCATCGTTTTTTCTTCGGATTGTCCGACATACGCGCCGACTAAATGACCTCGATGGACCTCAGTCACTTCACTTGTTTCAAGCAGACCTGCCTCATAATATCTTTCGGCTACAATCCGCGCTAAGGTCGTTTTTCCCGTACCAGGATTTCCTGTCAGGATTAAATCAAGAGGTGGTGCGTCTTGTGCCGGAAACCCTTGCCTTTTCCGTTCGAATTGAAAATAAATGTAACCTTCAAGCTCCTGCATTCGTGTTTTCATGTCTTGCAATCCGATCATCTGTTCCAGTGGATCAGGGTCTTTATGCTCAGGTAGAAACGTTTCAATTCGCTCCGTTTCTTTTTGAATCTCTTCGATCAAATGAAGAATGTCGAAAATCGCGGTCTTTCCCTCAATATTGCGTGAATAATGTTCCGCATATGCCTTAGCGATGTCCTGAATTTGCTCTAGCAGTGACAAAAAAGAATCAATGACCGCTTTTTTAGATCCTTCTTGAATATATAAAACGGTGTTTTGCACCTGCTCTTGTAATGCCGCAGCAATGTCGCCTGCCTCAATAATCTTTCTTCTCTTTGTAGACGGATGATCAGTCTGTCGAATCACAGGCCATTGAATGGAGGCTAACTCGGCTCGTAAGCTTCTCAGCTGCTGATTTTCCTTCCATAATACAGCTGCATGATGATGTGCATCAAATTGTAAAGTTTGCTGAAAAAGCGCGTCCTGTAAATGCGGATAATGGCCGATCGATTCGATCAAAGTAGATAGTTCCAGCAAAATATCTGCTTTGTCTGAAGCATTTGTTGCTGAACGAAATCTCTCTTTGTATTGATTGACTTGCGCTGCACGTTGTGCCATTTCTGTTCGCGTCATAAATCTTCACTTCCTTTAATCGCTGTCCATCATTGTATCATAGACACGCCATACTCTCGAAAAAGTTTGCTTTTAATGATAATAGCCATAAAAAAAGCACCTCCAACAATTAGATACAATAATCCAATGTGGGGTGCTTCTCTGTTTACGTCTAGATGACTTATTGTTGCGACTGCTGGTGATTCACTTCATCGTGAATCTCATTTCGAACGGCTTCGAGGCTCTCTTTTCGATGTTCGTTCTTTTTCTTAAGGTTTTGCTGTTCTCCTTGATGATCTGAACGCATAATCCGTTCTTCAGTCTCACGAATGTTTTCTGACGTATTTGCCGCTATTTCTTGCAGCTTATCAACGTTGTCTGCGCGATTGTCCGGGTTCGGCTTTTGATGTTTATGCATATAGCTACTCTCCTTTT
Source organism: Litoribacterium kuwaitense (assembly GCF_011058155.1). Lineage (NCBI taxonomy): Bacteria > Bacillati > Bacillota > Bacilli > Caryophanales > Bacillaceae > Litoribacterium > Litoribacterium kuwaitense. Next base: position 80,500 of record NZ_JAALFC010000003.1, read on the forward strand.
GTCTGAATCACTTGTGCATGCTGACCAGATTGGTCTTGCATTTGCTTCCCTTTATTGCCGCCGGCTTTTCGCGGCTGCGTGCCAATGTGAGATGGCTGAAAGGCTTCTGGATGTTTTTTTGGATTGCTCATTACAAACACTCCTTTCCTTATGCCCTATTAGCTTGTACCATTTACCCTCATTTTACTACCTAATAGCGAATCAAAAAAAGAAGCCGTAGCTATGCGGCTTCGTTCGTTTTTAAGATGTTCGCACCCGACTAGAGTGCTTTTGGTCAATTTTATTCTCAATTCTTTCTAAGGCTGACCGATCCTTTAATAAGCTTTCACGATTTTCTGTAATTAAATCTGTTAATGATTGCTTTCTTTTTCTCATTCCCTGTCCCTCTCTCTTCATTAATCTATTTCTATTTTTCCCTTTTTTAAAAAATATACTTATGATAATACGGTCATTGAAATTTAATATTGTCGCGAAAAAAAGCACACCGGATTGACCGATGCGCTTTTAAAAGCGATTAGTTGGCTTGCATTTTATTACGCAAGACCATTTGGAGAATGCCGCCATGACGGTAATAATCGATTTCCACTTCACTATCAAAGCGAACGAGTGCTTCGAAGCGTTTTTCGTTTCCATCTTCATCTACCGCCGTCACCTGTACAAAATCACGAGGCTTTACGTTTTCACCAATATCGACACTGAATGTTTCTTTACCAGTTAAACCTAAGGCTTCAGCGGAATCGCCATCTTTAAACTGCAAAGGAAGGACACCCATCAAGACGAGGTTACTGCGGTGAATTCGCTCAAAGCTCTCCGCAATAACGGTTTTAATGCCGAGCAAGTTCGTTCCTTTAGCAGCCCAGTCACGAGAGCTTCCCATACCATAGTCTTTTCCGGCCATAACGAGGAGACCTGTGTCATTCTCTTGATATTTCATGCAAGCATCAAAAATGGACATCACTTCACCTGTCGGCCAGTATGTTGTATAGCCGCCCTCAGTGCCTGGAGCAAGTTGGTTTTTAATACGGATATTAGCAAATGTTCCGCGCATCATGACTTCATGGTTTCCACGGCGAGATCCGTAAGAGTTGAAATCAATCGGGCGAACACCTTTTTCCTGCAAGTACTTACCTGCTGGTGAATCTTTTGCAATCGCTCCAGCCGGAGAAATGTGGTCTGTTGTGACCGAATCGCCAAATTTACCGACAGCACGCAGCTGCTGCAGTGGCTTCACTTCTTCAGGGTCTTTCGAGAGATTTACAAAGAAAGGTGGGTTCTGAATGTATGTTGACTCTTCATCCCATTGATAAAGCGGCTCATCTGTCGTTTCAATCGCGTTCCAACGCTCATTATCGTCAAAGACACGCTCGTACTCTTTCTTAAACAATTCAGGCGTAACAACTTTTTGAACTTCAGCTTTAATCTCGCTCGCTTCTGGCCAAATGTCTTTAAAGTACACATTCTCGCCAGCCTCAGTTTGACCAATTGGATCATTTTGGAGGTCGATATCGACTGTACCTGCCAACGCATACGCAACGACGAGCGGTGGTGAAGCTAAGTAGTTCGCTTTGACAAGTGGATGAATCCGCCCTTCAAAGTTACGGTTTCCTGAAAGTACAGATGCAACCGTTAAATCGGATTCTTGAATGGCTTTTTCCACTTCATCTGCAAGCGGGCCGGAGTTTCCGATACATGTCGTACAGCCATAGCCGACTAAGTTAAAGCCAAGCGCATTCAAAGGCTCCATAAGGCCACTCTTTTCAAGATAGCCAGTAACAACTTTTGAGCCAGGTGCTAGAGATGTTTTGACATAACCTGGTACTTTCAAACCTTTTTCAACAGCTTTTTTCGCAAGCAAACCCGCACCTAACATAACGTATGGGTTTGATGTGTTCGTACAGCTTGTAATCGCTGCAATGGCTAGTGCACCTGTCTTCATTTCTTCTGTCCGACCGTCATTGAAGTTAACAGTCGCAGTGCGATTAATTTCATCCTTATCAAGCCCAAATCCTTGGTTTCCTGCAGGTGCAGTCAAGGCTTTATGGAACTCTGTTTGCATATTTTTAAGCTCAATCAAGTCTTGCGGACGCTTTGGTCCGGACAAGCTTGGCTCTAATGTCGAAAGATCAATTTCGACAAGCTCGGTAAATTGTGGATCAGGCTGATCTGCAGAATAGAACAATCCGTTTTGTTTACAATACGCTTCAACGAGCTCGATTTGTTCTTCATCGCGACCTGTTAAACGCATATATTCAAGCGATTCTGCATCAACAGGGAAGAAGCCGCATGTCGCGCCATATTCAGGAGCCATATTAGAAATCGTTGCGCGGTCTGCTAACGGCATTTCTGACAAACCAGGACCGAAGAACTCAACAAACTTACCGACAACCTTTTTCTCACGCAAAATTTGCGTCACTTTTAAGGCGAGGTCTGTCGCCGTCGTTCCAGGTGGTAAAGAGCCTGTGAATTTCACGCCAACCACTTCTGGTACTGGGAAATACGATGGCTGCCCAAGCATACCTGCTTCAGCTTCAATGCCACCCACGCCCCAACCAAGAACGCCGATGCCATTGATCATCGTAGTGTGTGAGTCCGTTCCAACAAGTGTATCTGGGTAAGCTTCGACGGTACCGTCTTCTGTTTCTTTAGCATGAACGACATCCGCCAAATACTCTAAGTTTACCTGGTGAACGATTCCAGTTGCTGGTGGAACTGCACGATAGTTATCAAACGCTTTCTGTGCCCAGCTTAAAAACTGGTAACGTTCTGCGTTTCGTTGGAATTCCATCTCCATATTGTACTTTAATGCTTCTGGCGTACCGAATCGGTCTACCTGTACAGAGTGGTCAATGACAAGGTCTACAGGAATGTCCGGATTGATTTGATTTGGATCGCCATCAAAGTCAGCCATCGCTTTCCGAAGTGACGCTAAGTCAACAACCGCGGGAACACCTGTGAAGTCCTGCAAAATGACACGAGATGGCTTAAACGGTACATCGATCGCCTGTACCTTATCAGAGCCCCAATGAGCTAGATTTTCAACGTGCTCTTTTGAAATGACCCGTCCATCCTCTTGACGGAGCACCGATTCAAGCAATACTCGAATCGAAAAAGGCAAGTTTTCAACCTTTCCAAGCCCTTGTTTTTCCAAGGTGTGTAAATCATAGTACGTGAATGTTTTCCCATTTACTTCAAATGTTTGTTTGGCTTTAAATGAGTCTTGAGCCATGGGACAACCTCCTTCTCCAGACATTGTAAAAATGAATTTTTGTAATAATGCTCTTCTATATCTACATCCTCTCTTATCTTACATGATTCTGCATTATAAGTAAATTTCAACACGTTTATCAAATGCCATAAGCGACATCGATCACTGTAAAGGAGGTGAATAATTAATGACACATCAGAAACCTGAAGGTACACAACCAAAACCTTTAAGCGGCTCAAAGAAAGTTAAAAAGCAAAATCACTCACGCGCCAATAAAGGTGAAGGATCGTAAAAATGACAAGACATTTGCGTTAGCTTTCTTTGACGCAGATCAGAGTGTCACGAAGCATTTTTCAGGCTTTATGACACTCTTTTTTTACGTGAAAGTGAACATCTCTCCTGCAATTTTCACCCTCAGCATGGCGTAAAAAACTTCTCTGCCTTGGCGGTAAGGCGAGCGCAGACTCAGAGCCCAGGCGAGGCAACAATGGAATGCGCTTTCACTCAAGCTCTCCTGCCTCATATCTTTGGTGCAGCGTGCACAAATAATGAAACAACGCATATAAGAGAGAAAAAAGGAGACAATGGCAATGGATCATTGGAGCGAACGCGTGTTTGTCTTTCAATACAAACATGTTCTTCTCGTCGAGATTGACCGTGTTCCAGGAGAAAAGTGTCTTTCCTGGAGCCTCCAGCTTCCCTTTTTCTTTTATGAAACGAATGTTGAACAAAACATGATTTTTCTTGATCTCCCTAACACAATGATTGTTCATGAACCAACAATAACCGATAAAGATGATCAGATTTGCTTTCAATGGAAGTTGGCGAAAAGCAGTTGATTCTTCTGCCGTTGTTTTGTAAACTTGGCATAAAGTCATAAAGGCAGGAGTCGGAAGAAGATGACCGGATGGTTTGCTTGGTTTATCGTCGGTTGGGGTGTGTTTTTGGTTGTTATGATGTTTATCGGTGGCTTCTTTATGTTCCGCAAATTTTTAAAACGGCTCCCTCGAGATGATGGAAAGTCCATATTAGACTGGCAAGATTATTACATCCAACAAACGAGACAGCTTTGGAGCGATCAGCAAAAAATGTTGCTTGAAGAGCTTGTTAAGCCCGTACCTGAATTATTTAGAGATGTTGCTCGTGAAAAAATTGCGGGTAAGATCGGTCAAATTGCGCTCGAGCGCAAAAACACAAAAATGACCGAAGATGTGATTATTGAAGGATATATACTTGCCACACCGAAACGAGATCATAAGTACTTAAGAAAAACATTAAAAAAGAATAATATAGATGTGACACCTTATGAAGAGCTTTTTCATCTAAAGAGCCAAGAGAAAAACGACCTAAGCAGTTAAACTAAACTGTGTAGGTCGTTTTTATGTAATCGATGTCGGTGTGTCTAGCTGCTTCTCTACTTTTTTGAATTGAATTAACATCGCCAAACGCCAAGGTAGCAACATTCCGAATGCTAAGATAAAAAACATTCCACTCAATGCTTCCCACTCGATGTAATGGCCTAAAACGGCCTTTAGCAAAATGCGAAACGCGAGCAAACCAAGCAATATAAACGGGAAAGCACGAGATCGTCTTAAGAAGACATGCTCACCGCGTACTTCAAAGCCAGACGTTTTGATTAATATAATCGAAAAAAGAAGACCGACTAAAAAGGCTTCCAATGCTTGATATATCGATAGATGAAACATCGGGTGTGTAAACATCAAAAATCCGCTACTCATAAACAAAGGCGGAAGGATAATTTTTTTGACACTGGCCGGCTTTTCAGCGGCCTTGATTCGAATCATCATGGCAACAATCGCCATCGCTGCTGCTACAGCTGTGGCAAAAACCGCTTCCAAAACCATCCCTTCTTTCTCTGAGTCTTGCCATAGTATAGCATAGACGATCACTCTTCACCACCTACAACAAGAACCGCCATTTACTCAATATAAAAAAGAGGTCAAAATGACCTCTTTTCTAATTTTTTTCATCGTCTTCAGCAATAGACAGAATAATGGTCATCGTCACACCAACCACCGTTAAATAAACACCGAGATCAAATAACAAAGCTGTCGCCCATTCATACTCTCCAAAAAACGGAAGGTCGATATATCCGTACGTATGGCTTAAAAATGGTTGGTCAAAAACAAACGATCCGACCCCTGTCAACACTGCGATCAATAGGCCAGCTGGAATAAACAGCTTAAAATCAACTGGAAGTACTTCACTCGCCCTCTCGTACCCATAGCTGACGAACAGGAGTACGAGCGCCGCAGAGGTCATCAAACCACCGACAAACCCTCCGCCAGTCGCATTATGTCCAGCTATAAACAAATAGAGGGAGAACGATAGAATGAGAAATGCTGTCACCTTTGTCGTCGTCTGTAAAATTAAATCGTTTAAACCATTCAAAGGGCGCTCCTCCTATCAAGAAATATAACCTATTTTATCTGCTGGTTATTCATTGCTTTCATCATTTGGTTAATCTTCTTCTGGGAAGGTTTTTGTCCCATTTGCATTAGAAGCACCCGCAACATTTGTTCATTAATGGGCGGGTTTTTTTTCAAATAATTCATCATGTATTTGCGGGCAATAAAAAATCCGAGAGCGACTCCTGCCAGAAGTGCGCCTAGACCCACAAGAACATAGATCCACCACATGTTGTATCCTCCTTCACGTCATCTGTTCTAAGTGTACTAAATCCATTGTGAAGGCGCAATACTATCTCTTGAATGGAGTTGATTTATTACGCGTATAGGCTTTAACCATCCATACTGCTGTTCACTATAATTACTAGCAAAAAAGTATCCATCATACGCCCGTAACGCTTCAAAAAAAGTCATTTCCCCAGAGAAACACCCTTCAGAACTCATAGACAATACATTCGCATCGATCGTTAATGTAGTTAATCCGGTCTCTTCGTTCGTCTGAAACATCATGCGACGAACGTGTGTCTTGTCCATAGATATATGATTGGAGAACGCACACAAATGCTCAACTAAGTCATCCATAGAAAAAGATTCAGTAATATAATGGACTTGCTTTTCTAGAAGCAAACGATGCGTAGCTACACTACGAGAGCACTCTTCTAACAGCTGATAGATTTTGAATTCTTTCCCGAAAAACTCGTGAGCCACATCTTCCTGGATTCGGTAAATTTCATAGAATGCCATCTCATTTAACTCCCTTCACTTATCTATGTACATCTCATTGAGACAAGTATAAGACAAGTAGAGAGAGAAGACTGTCCCTTTATGAGGCAAACAGACACATGTTTTGTCGAATCAAACGACCTTATTACATAAGATGGCAGCTACAATTGCTTATTCACGACAAACAGCATTGCCATTGCTCCTCGCTTTGACAATCATTTTTATGCTGAAGAAAATCGTCTGACCGTTGATGAATAGCAATAAAAACAGTGTCGGCAAAGTCATTTGTGCTTTGCCGACACTTCATGAAGCTAATCATTCGATGTTATATCATTCTTGTCTAAGCCATACAACAGATGCTTAACGAAGCAAGCCTTTCACTTTGGAGACAACATTGTCGACATTGAAGCCAAACTCATGCACGACCGTTTCTCCTGGTCCAGAGGCACCAAAGCCGTCAATTCCAATAACATCGCCATGGTCGCCTGTATACTTATCCCAACCAAACGGGTTAGCCATTTCGAGCGCTAGACGTGTCTTCACTTGTGGTGGGATGACTTCGTCTTTATAGCTTTGTGGCTGCTTTTCAAAGAGCTCCCAAGATGGCATGCTGATAACCGCAACATCAATACCCTCTTGTAATAAAACTTTCTGCGCTTCTACTGAAAGACTGACTTCCGAGCCAGTAGCAAGCAGAAGGGCATCCGGTGTTTCTTTCGTCGCAGGTGACACGACGTAGGCACCTTTGGATACTTTCTCGTAACGGTTTTCCACAGTCCCTTCGAGTACAGGAAGGTTTTGGCGGGTAAGAACGAGTGCTGTCGGGGTCTCTTTTGACTCTAAAGCAATTTGCCAAGCCGCTTGAACTTCATTTCCATCCGCTGGACGGAGTACAGTTAAATTCGGCATTGCTCGCAATGAAGGAAGCTGCTCAATCGGCTCGTGTGTCGGTCCATCTTCGCCAACCGCAATCGAATCATGTGTAAAGACGTAAGTGACTGGCAACTTAGACAGAGCTGCTAGGCGAATGGCCGGGCGAAGATAATCGGAAAAGACGAAGAATGTCCCTCCGTAGGACTTCAAGCCACCGTGCAATGCCATTCCGTTCATCGCAGAACCCATCGCGTGCTCACGTACACCAAACCAAATATTTTTTCCAGCATAGTTCGAGGCAGTGAAATCTTCTTCGCCACTGACTGATGTTTTATTTGAGCCAGCTAAATCCGCAGAACCCCCAAAAAACTGAGGAACCGTTTTAGCAATGGCATTAATCGCTTCTCCAGAAGTTGCTCTTGTTGCAGCAGCCTTGTCATCTGTCGAATAAACTGGTAACGCTTTTTCCCATCCTTCAGGAAGCGTACCATTCATAGCATCAGTAAATTGTGCTGCAAGTTCAGGGAAAGCTTTTTCGTATTCAGCAAACATGGCTTCCCATTGTGCAACTTTCTCTTCACCTTTTTGAACGATATTTTTATTAAAGTGTTCATAGACTTCTTCAGGTACGTGGAAATCTTCTTCAAACGTCCAATCGTACGCTTTTTTCGTCAACGTAGTTTCTTCTTCTCCTAAAGGAGAACCGTGAGATGCAGACTTACCTGACTTATTCGGTGATCCATAACCAATGACGGTTTTCACTTCAATAAGTGTCGGTTTATCAGTTTCTTTTTGTGCTTGCTCGATTGCCTGTCCAATCGCATGAAGGTCATTTCCATCTTCAACGCGGATAACCTGCCAGCCGTAGGACTTGTATCTGTCTTCTACATTTTCAGAAAAGGCTCTGTCTAAATCTCCATCTAAAGAGATATCGTTTGAGTCATACAATGCAATTAAGCGACCAAGCTTTAAGTGACCTGCTAAAGATGCCGCTTCTGCACTGACACCCTCCATAATATCTCCATCACTGCAGATGGTATATGTATAATGATCAACGACCGGGAAACCATCACGATTAAATACTGCAGCTAAATGGCGTTCTGCCATAGCCATCCCAACAGCGTTAGAGATTCCTTGTCCTAATGGACCAGTTGTTGCCTCTACCCCAGGCGTATGGCCTACTTCAGGATGTCCAGGTGTTTTGCTGTTAAATTGACGAAAGTTTTTAATGTCTTCCATAGTGACATCATAACCTGCTAAGTGAAGAAGGCTATAGAGAAGCATTGATCCGTGCCCTGCAGATAAAATAAAGCGATCCCGATTTGACCAATCAGGGTGTTTAGGCGAAATATTCATATAGTTTGCCCATAGGCTATAAGCCATTGGTGCAGCACCCATTGGCAGCCCTGGATGTCCTGAATTTGCTTTTTCAATTGCATCAATGGAAAGGGTACGAATTGAATTGACAGCAAGTGTTTCCAAAGGTGTAGTCATGCAAACAGTCCTTTCTCTTTGAACTTTTCTTTTCCATCATATACCTTAACACACTAAAGTGGCAAGGTTTTTCCCGAAGGAGAATCTGTAAAATGATCTAATGCATCCAATCTCATTGATGATCTTTTTCCTTCAAAAATAGCGTCAGAAAAGGTAGCGATCATCGATTGAACGAAATGCTTCATCCCCGCGGTTAGAAGCTAACAGCTTCACGATTTACATCCTCGAATAAAAACTCTCGACGTACACTGTCATAGAACCAGTATTTTCACACACTTGAATTCTATAGCTGAGCTGCAAAGGACTACATTATATTGTCTTGAGCAAGGGGATTCACTATTCTTAAAGAAGAAAGCCCACAGATATCATGGACTTCTTTTGATTATTATTCTTCATTCAACTCCGAATGACGCTGATTTTTTGATTTCTTTAGTTTCTCCGGCGTCACATCGTTGCCTTCCTCGTCAACAACCTTCACTTGATGAAGGTGATTTGTCATTGATTGACGAAACACTTGCAAATACTCTTTACGGAGTGTTTGCTGTTCATCTGTTTCCTGTTTCGTAAGGCCTTCGTATTTCTTCTTTTGTGCTAGTTCATTGATGCGATTTAATTTTTGTTGAGAGAGCATTTTATCACCTCTGTCCAGATGATACACGCCTGCTTCACTTTTAGCAAATTCATTGCTTTTTTCTGATTAACTCTTCTTCATATTGACGATATCTACGGTTCACAGTTGCTTTAGAAATATCATAACCCATGCCCCGCATCGTCGCCGCAATATCACGAAAAGTCAGCCCGTTTTTTTTGAGTCGGATAATTTCTTCTAATGGAACGTCCTTCTTTTTCCTTCCAGGAGAGTGGTTTGCATTTGGCTCACTAAAATTGGTTTGAGGCGTAAAGCCGCGAGCAACAGCACGTTTCATCCCTCTTGAAATTTTGGAATTATGTAACTTTCTTTGGTATTCCTCGACGACTGATAGAATACCTAACACCATATCATCCGCATCTGAAAGTTCAAGCTCGCCATCGTTTTCAAGCGTATAAATTGGCTTTTTCATCTTTCTAAGCGAATGAACAATTGCCATTTTAGCATGACCTCTTCCTAGCCTCGTATCATCAGTAATCAGCAGACCATCAACTTCACCCGTCTGCAACATATCGAGACAATCGAATAGACCTTCTCGATTGACTTCATATCCACTCGCCTGTTCTTTAAAGACATGGATAATAGTCCATCCTTTACTCTCTGCTGCACGTCTTAATTCTTCTTCTTGTCGGTCAAGGCTTGTTTCTTGGCTTTTCTTTTCTGTACTTACTCGGCAATATAAGACTAAATTCATTCATTTGCACCACCATCGTAGACGAAATGAGCATACGTTTGCTCTTCAAGCTTATCTGCCTGAACAGGAATAATAATCTCTTGACTTGACTGCATCGGTTCTTGATTTAACGCATTTTTCTCATTGACCCAAACGAGAAATTCTTCTTTTGAAAGCTGATGAGCATGCGCATATCGTTCTGCAAGCTCTGATATTTGTTCCCCTTTTTCTACTTGAACAGTTGCGTAGGATGGGGTCATCATATATTTTAGACCAATACATAGAACAATGACGGCTGCTAGACTAAAGTAATAAGATATACCAATGGTTTTCATATCGTATCTCCTCCATCGAATGTTTGTTCGTTATTATTCTTACATACGAACAAATGTTTTGTCAATAAAATTCGAACTTATGTTTGTGTTTCTAGTTTTTGTTTGCTATAATTTGACTAGAATCACTTCTGAGATAAATCTATGAAAGCAGTTTATATTCTATGCCTAAAAAAGAAACGTGATCATACACTGTTTGAAAGAGAGGATTTTATGAAAAAACTTTCAAAAAGACAGCAAGCAATCCTTGATTTTATTAAGGAAAATGTACAAACCAAAGGGTATCCGCCTTCTGTAAGAGAAATTGGCGAGGCAGTTGGCTTAGCTTCAAGTTCGACGGTTCATGGACATTTAGCACGCTTAGAGGAAAAAGGAATGATTCGCCGCGATCCAACGAAACCGCGCGCAATTGAAGTTTTGAACTTGGAGACTGATGACGCACCACAAGCACCAGCAATCTCAATTCCAGTCATCGGAAAAGTCACCGCTGGACAGCCAATTACTGCAATTGAAAACATTGAGGAGTATTTACCGCTACCTGAAAGGCTTCTCCCAACAGATGAATCGGTGTTTATTTTAGTAATTGAAGGAGAAAGTATGATTGAAGCCGGTATTTATGACGGAGATTATGTCGTCGTGAAGCAACAACATACTGCGCAAAACGGTGATATTGTTGTTGCGATGACAGAAGAGGACGAAGCTACTGTTAAACGTTTTTATAAAGAAAAGGACTATATTCGACTCCAGCCTGAGAATGCTACTATGGAGCCTATCCTTTTACACGATGTCAGCATTCTCGGAAAAGTCATTGGGTTATACCGTACATTTCATTAAAATTGATCGGGAAACTCACAAGCAGTTTCCCGATTATTTTAAACGTCATTCAAACAGAGCCTTAACTTCACTTCCACAAATCTAAGAGCTTACCGATTTCCTTTCTAATTAACAAGCGATGATTCATTTAAAGCGATCCAATATTGTCTCCTATGAAATTCTCTTTAAACGCCTCATGAAATACCACTCTATTTTGTCCAAGCAAATTCACTTTTCTTCCATTCCCCCATTCGGTCTGTCCGCAATCTAACCACAATTCGTTTTCATCATAGAGGTATTTCCCTTTGTTATAGCGCATATATTGAGCTAAATAAGCGCTTTTAGATTGGGAGGTTATATTTATGCAACACGAATCTAAAAAACCAGTCACACAAGCTGAAAGAGATCACGCTTGGCAAGTGAAAAATCGTGAACGAGCTAATTATTTACATCGCAGGCTTACTGCACGACACTTTTTAATGAACGATGCAACATTAAGCGATTTAAATGAGCTTAAGGGCCTTCTGAAAAAACGCGAGCTCAAATTTAAAAAATAGACAGCTGAAATAAGGCTCTGCATGTATTTGCAGAGCCTTCAGCGATGATTATAAGACAAACGTTCGTTATTTACCTAAACCTTTCCCTTCTTCAAACAGCCCTTCAGGCACTTTAGCTTCCCATGCTTCTGGCGCATCTAAACGTAATGCTTTAGCGACAACCGCCGCAGTGTCTTTCACATCAACATGATCTGTAATTACGGTCCCTGGCTCGATGCTTTTTCCTTTTGCAGCCCAAAAGATTGTTGTATCTTTCGGATCTAAAGTGCCATGTGTGTATCCATGCCCACCGTGATCCGTTGACATGACAATTAAGCTATCTTCCATCAGCCCAGCATCTTCAATCGCATCTAAAATCTTTCCTACATTCTCGTCTGTTTTTTCATATTGCTTATAGTACTTTTCACTTTCGTACTGGTTTGCATGACCGACATAATCTAGATCACTCAACTGGATGAACATGAGCGGTGTTTCTTCGCCTTTTGTCTTAATATATTCCACAATGCGTTCGGTAATGACATCATCACCCGCTGTATCAAAATACGTCTCAGCAGACCGCTCGATTAGTCCGTGATAGATCGGGTTCCAATCCATCATCGCTGCTGTGTTCGCAGCAGGACGTTCTTGTTTTAAGAGCTTTAAAAATGACGGGTGAGATACATTTTCCGCAAACGGATCACCTAATGTGCCATTGTGTTCTTGATGTATGTCATATCCTACTCCATGTAGCATCGCGCCCCAGGCTGGTGCACTGGATGAGTTATCTTCTGTTTTTGCTTCATAAGTATAAGCGCCGTCAGCGAAAAATTGTTTGAGTCGAGGTGCGTTCGCATTCTTTACAAAGTTTCCAGCACCATCTAATCCAATGACAAATACATGTTTATATTGAAACCCATTATGTTCTTTCAATGCTTTTTGAATGACCTGTACGTCTTTTCCATTAACCCTTCCATCTAAATTCAAATCGGCAATTTTGGAGTTATCCCATTTCTTACCGCCTTCTTTCGCACCGGCAAGTTTACTAACTAATTTCATATCTTCTTTTGTTAGTAATCCGTCACCATTCACATCTTTGGAATTTTCGACAGACACACTAGATACAGCTACATGGTTACCGTCTGTTGTAGACACAGTGATGTCTGCATTCCCTACGCCCTTTGCTTCAACGATCAGTGAATCGTTTTCCTCTGTCACGGTTGCGACTGTAGGATCACTAGATTCGACTGTGTATGATTGATTACTCGCATTGGAAGGTTCAATAGCGACGTTAATATAGGCTTTAGCCCCAATATTTAATGTGACCTCTTCTTGATCTAAACGGATGTCTTCTAAAGCAATTGCTGGCGCGTTCTCATATAAACGCTGCACATCTTCATCAGAAATCGCATCTCTAAAAATGTGCAAGTCATCGAGCATTGCATTAAAATGGTTTCCCCAAAGTGTGCCCTTGCCGTCAACACCGATTTTCGTTGTAAAATCCGTATCGATGGTTCCTTCTGTCTGACTAATATCAACTTCAGCTTCTAGTTGACCATCTTTGTAAATTTTAGCACTTCCATCGCGATCGTGAGAAATGGCGATATGGTGCCACACGTTATCGCCAACGGTGATCCATTTATCAAGCCGGTTGCTTTCAGATGTACTGTAATTCCAAACGAGGCTTCCTCCATTCATACCGACAAACCAACCCGTATTTCCACCACTTGCCCAGTTTTTATTTGAAATAATGGCTGGATCAGCGTTAACACCTGGTGACTTCAACCAAAAAGCTATTGAAAAATCTTGATCTTCACCAAATTTCAACTCATCTGTGTCGCCGAGGTCGATATACGGAGCTGTTGCTTGCGAAGTGGATTCAAAATGAAGTGCTTGTTTAATGCGCCCTTCAGTATACTTTACATCTCCTACGACTTCAGGTTGAGCAGCTGATCCTTCGTTTAAAACATTTCCATCAAATGAAAAAGAAGCGACTGCAGCTTCTTCATTTTGTTGGATCTCAACTGCGTGTGTGGTCGAAATTGTCGAGCCAATAGACGATAAAGAAAGACAAGTGACGAGAACCGTACTTGAAAGTACCTTCCAAGGAAATTTCTTTTTCATTTGTTTACCCTCCAGGTTATGTTTGCTTACGATTCTCATTTTAAAAGCAAAATGTTGTCCTAATTTTTCATTGATGTAAAAATATTTGGTCAAATAATTAAACTTTTGTAAATGATGTAAGCGTTTTGAATGATGCTAAAACTTTTGAACTACATTATTTCTATGTTGACTATATCAATAGTAGAAGTTTATTTTTTACTTTAAAGGTGTTTTTTGAGAAATTAAAATGCACAACTTAGCTCTCTACGATTTGAACGGTCATTTCATCTCTTATTATTCCCCTGGAGGCCACTGAGATTCAGCGAATCAAGCTGATTTCTTAATTTATGTTACACAAGCGGGAGCGTTTGTTGGGTAAAAATAAATTAAGTGAGCTCCTTTGACCCCACAACAGAAAAAACCCCTGACGCCTACAGCGCCAAGGGCTCTCCTGCTTAATACAAGCTCATATATTGCTCGCGTTCCCACGGGTGGACTTGCGTCCGGAACATATCCCACTCAATTTCTTTTGCTTCAATAAAGTGTTCTGATGCATGGTCACCGAGTGCGTCCATTAAGACTTGGTCTTTCTTGAGCTTTTCAAGTGCATCATACAGCGTCGCCGGTAAGTCGGTGATGCCGTTTGCGAGACGTTCTTCTTTATCCATGACATAAATGTTTCGGTCTACCGGTTTTGGCGGAGTCATTTTGTTTTTCACACCGTCTAAACCAGCAGCGAGCATGACTGCCATTGCCAAATATGGGTTCGCTGATGGATCAACAGAACGAACTTCGATTCGCGTGCTTAGTCCGCGTGATGCTGGGATACGCACAAGCGGGGAACGGTTTCTTGAAGACCAGGCGACGTAGCATGGCGCTTCATAGCCAGGAACAAGTCGTTTATAAGAGTTAACTGTCGGGTTGGTGATCGCTGTAAAGGCTTCAGCATGCTTTAAAATACCTGCTGTAAACTGACGAGCGGTTTCGCTTAATTGTAAGTCGCCCTCTTCGTCATAAAAAGCATTTTGATCGCCTTTAAATAAACTCATATTGGCGTGCATGCCTGAGCCATTCACTCCGAAAAGCGGCTTCGGCATAAAAGTAGCATGCAGACCGTGCTTTCTAGCAATCGTTTTGACGACGAGCTTAAATGTTTGGATTTCGTCACATGCGGTGACGGCATCTTCGTATTTAAAATCGATTTCGTGCTGACCAGGAGCGACTTCGTGGTGAGACGCTTCGATTTCAAAGCCCATGTCCTCTAATTCAAGGACGATGTCTCGACGGCAGTTTTCACCTAAGTCGGTTGGCGCTAAGTCAAAGTAGCCGCCTTTGTCATTCAGTTCAAGCGTTGGTTCTCCAGAAGCATCATTTTTAAAGAGGAAAAATTCTGGTTCAGGACCGATATTAAAAGCGGTAAACCCTAAATCATTCATCTCTTGAATCGTTCTTTTTAAAACATATCGTGGATCGCCTGAGAAAGGTGTGCCGTCCGAATTATAAATATCGCAGATAAAGCGTGCTACTTTCCCTTTTTCGCTTGTCCATGGGAAGACGACAAACGTATCAAGGTCTGGATATAAGTACATGTCTGACTCTTCAATGCGGACAAATCCTTCAATAGAGGAGCCGTCAAACATCATCTTATTGTCCAATGCTTTGCCTAGTTGGCTTACCGGGATTTCAACATTTTTAATAATCCCTAGCAAGTCGGTAAATTGCAGACGAATAAAACGAACGTTTTCTTCTTTCACAAGCCTTAAAATATCTTCTCTGGTGTATTTCGATCCCATAATTGAAATGTTCCTCCTCTTTATTTTTTGAAGCTTTTATCTCAAGCGCCCTTAAACCAAGAGCGCATGTGACCTTTAGTCGCTTAACCATTGTCTAAACATTCATATCCTTTGAATTGATTTTAGTATACCGGTTCGATGACGGTTCGTATTTATTTATGTAAGAAAATCTAACATAGTAATTTTCATCACATCTCATCACGCTGCAATGCGGCTTTGGCTGCTTCCTTAATCGCCCATTTCACGTGTTCATACGTTAAGCCTCCTTGAACAAACACTCGATATGGCGGCTTTACAGGACCATCGGCACTAAATTCAAGGCTTGCTCCTTGTACAAAAGTACCTGCCGCCATAATGACTTCACTATCATATCCAGGCATCGCGCTAGGAATCGGGAGGAATTGACTGTTTACTGGCGATGACGCTTGAATCGATTGACAAAATGAAATCATCGATGATGCGTCAGGAAACTCCACTGTTTGAATTAAGTCAGAACGCTCATCTCTCCAAGAAGGCCATGTCTTTAAGTCAAGCTCTGAAAATAAACCGGCTGTAAAGACCGCTCCTTTAAGCGCTTGTCCTACTGTATGTGGTGCTAAAAACAATCCTTGATACATGAGGGGCCATTGGCCTAGCGACGGGCCAATTTCTTTTTGTAGACCTGGCGCGGTGAGACGTGCAGCACATTTTTGCACGAGCTTTTCGGTACCGGCAATATATCCACCTGTTCGAGCGAGTCCACCACCTGGGTTTTTAATAAGTGACCCGGCCATGATATCGACATTGACATGTCCAGGCTCTTTCATTTCGGTAAATTCCCCATAACAGTTGTCTACAAACACAATCATGTCGTGACGTGTTTTTTTAATTTCTTTCGTTAACCGTTCAATGTCATTTATCGAAAGTGCAGGTCTTTTTTCGTAACCACAAGAACGTTGCAATGCGACGACCTTTGTTTCTGGGCGGATCGCTTCAACGATTCCTTGAACGTTAGGATGCCCTTCTGCGGTCAGAGCGACATCCCGATATGATATTTGATATTCGTTCATGGAGCCAACTGCGCTTTCTGTAAGCCCGAGAAAATCATGCAGTGTGTCGTATGGCTGTCCTGTTGCATACAACAGTTCATCTCCTGGTCGAAGCAAGCCCGATAAAGCTGTCACAATCGCATGTGTTCCCGAAATAAGCTGAGGACGCACGAGTGCATCCTCTGTTCCAAAAACGTCTGCGTAAATCGCTTCCAGAACATCTCTGCCGCTATCATCGTATCCATAACCGGTTGAATCATTAAAATGGGTGTCCGTCACGCGGTGCGCTTGAAATGCTTTTAGGACTCTTACTTGATTATGCTCCGAAATATGCTGAATGTGCTCCCAAGCAGGCTGCACGATTCCTTCTACCTTTAAACTAACAGCATCAATCGATTGTGTATTCATGTTGCTCTCTCTCCTTTTATTGTGCAGCTGGCTTATATCCTCTGACTTCATACTTGTCCTCATCTTCATTAAAAATGAGAGAGGTCATAATGGTATGGCGCTTTAGTAAGTCTAAGCGTTTGCCATCATCGGCTGACACGTGCTCGACATATGAGTCAAAAAAAGAGCCCAGCCATTGTTCAATATTTTTTTTCAACACCCTCGTCTGTTCCGTATGTATTCCAGAAGTAAATATACACGGTTTTTGAACAGGAAGAAGATCTTGCTCGTTGACTTGATCCATCTTATTGTAAATGGTTAGCACTGGTAAATGGTCTAGTTCGAGCTGTTTGAGCAAGTTAAACACCGTTCGCTCATGAGCGAGACGTTCATCATCTGAACCGTCTACGACAAATAGGAGGGCATCTGCTTCAGCTGCCTCCTCAAGGGTCGAACGAAATGCCGCAATCAAGGTCGTCGGCAAATCACGAATAAAGCCAACGGTGTCACTGACTAAACAATGAAAACTACTCGGCATTCGACATTGCTTTGTCAACGGATCAAGTGTTGCAAATAGCTGATCTTCGACGAGTGTCTCTTGGTCTGTCAAACGACTAAAGAGCGTTGATTTTCCTGCGTTCGTATACCCTACTAAAGCGAGCTGAAATGCTTGCTGTTGTCGACGTCGCTCGCGATATCGTTGGCGATGAGCGACGACTTCGTTTAGCTTCTTTTCAATATCCCGTATCCGCCGCCGGATATGGCGACGGTCTGTTTCAAGCTTCGTCTCTCCTGGCCCTCTTGTTCCGATACCGCCCCCGAGCCTGGACATCACTGCGCCCATGCCAGTCAAGCGTGGCAATGTATATTTCAGCTGCGCCAGCTCAACTTGAAGCTTCCCTTCTTTTGAACGAGCGCGTCTGGCGAAGATATCTAAAATGAGCTGCGTCCGATCAATCACCCGAACATCTAGGATATCTTGCAATCTTTTTTGCTGCGAAGGGGTCAGCTCATCATTACAAATAGCGATCGTTGCGTTTAAGTCAATGACGGTCTGCTTTAATTCGGCTAATTTGCCGGCACCAAAATAAGTTCCTGATTCAGGGCGATCCCGTTTTTGAAACAGAATCGCCGCCACCCAGCCATTCGCTGTCTCCACGAGAGATTCTAATTCTTCTAATGATACGCCGTCTTCCATATCGTCAGGACGTAATATGGAAAAGAGTACGGCGACATCCGTCTGCTGTTCTGTCTGCTTCATTTAACATTGCTCCTACTGATTTATTATGAGTCGCGTCCTTCTTCCACTACACAATCGCGAGCAGTCAATAATATTAAGTCACGCCTCGTGTAGGCTGCTGGATGATGAAGAAGGCGAACCGCTTGTTTACGAATGGTTTTTTCCAATATGTTGCGAACGTATCGGCCATTAGAAAAGGTTTTTGTCGTACCTTGAGTGATTTTCTGTTGAAAATGCTGCTGAAGCAAATATTCTGCATCACTTGACCATTCATAATCACGATCTTTGGCCATCTGTTTTGCAATTTCTAATAACTGCTGAGCTGAATAATTTGGAAAATCGATGATTAACGGAAAACGCGACGGCAATCCTGGATTCAGCCGGAGAAAACGATCCATTTCTTCAGGATAACCAGCTAAGATGAGTACAAACTGATTCGACGCATCTTCCATATGCTTGACGAGTGTGTCAACGGCTTCTTTGCCAAAATCTTTTTCGCCGCCCCTGGATAAGGAGTACGCCTCATCAATGAAGAGAATTCCTCCTTGTGCTTTCTTGACGAGGTCTCTCGTCTTTTGGGCGGTTTGACCAATATATTCACCGACAAGATCAGCACGCTCAGCTTCGATTAGATGCCCTTTTGGCAACATCCCCATTTCTTTAAAGAACATACCTAATAGCCTTGCAACGGTTGTTTTCCCTGTACCAGGGTTTCCTTTAAAAAGCATGTGTAAAACTTGACGTTCTGTTTTTAAGGAAAAACGCTCTCTGTGCTTATTCAAAAAAAGCCAGGCGTACAACTCTTTTACATGCTTTTTCAGCTCTTGCATCCCAATCATTTTTTCTAATTGTTGTTCAATATGCTTTAGTGGCTGATGAACATCTGCATCCATAGCTAGAGCGTCTGTTTGTGAGAAGGAAGCGACGTCTGGTTCTTGATGACGATTTAGCACAAAATTCATTTGCCCATTCGTTTTCATTGTGTAAGACTGCTCCATCTCTCTTTCACCTCTTAAGCTCATTATACGTGCTTAGCGGCATGTTTGTGACAAATGCCTATGCTAAAATAAAAAGAAAGCCAGTTCGATTCGATCCAACTGATGAACCCCCTGACGATTTTGTTGGCTTAGGGGAAGAACTGAATATTTCTTCGGAGGGTAATTTATGGATATCAACCAATGGAAACGACTTCCACAAATGATGCGTGCCTTCCTTACATCTTTACAGGATAAAGGACGCAAGCGATCTACTCTACAAAGATATGCGTACGACCTTGAAGATTTGCATAAATGGCTAGAAGCACAAGAACTTGAAAGCGGTCACCAAGGATTTCGCCAGTTGACCCCTTCTCATGCTGCACGTTGGCTGCATGATATGCAGGTCGAGCGTCAGTATTCAACTGCCACGATAAAACGAATGTTAACTGTCATTCAACAATTTTACAAGTTTCTGGCTGAAGAAGGTCAAGAACGTGTGTCCAATCCTTTCCTTGCGATTGATCTGTCAGAATTCAAGAGTAAGCCGCTTGGTTTAGAAGCTATCCTTAGTTATGACGAATGTCACCGCTTTTACGACACAGTCTTATCGGACGAGGGGTACTCTGAACAGCAGATGAAGGCGCGCCCGTATTTAAAACGACGAAATTATACGATCATTCGTTTATTGCTTCATTATGGGTTAACAACCGCAGAAGTCACTGCACTTACGATCAAAGACATCTTTTTTGAACAGAACACAATAAAGATAGAGCCGGTGCATACGGCAAGCCAAGCCCGCACCGTACAATTGGAGAAAAATGACCGGGTTGAGCTGTTTCATTATTTAATGGATGTGCCAGAACCAGTTCGGCCGCGCTATTACACAGACGATCCTTTTTTTGTCGCATTTGACTTTCAACGGTTAACGTTTCGCTGGGTGTATGAAACAGATTGTCCTAAAGCGCTCAGTGACTTTGCCGTGCAAAAAATGATTCGCCAGGAAGCACAACGGGCAGGGCGTTCTGGTTACACTGCACAGCAGATGAGACATACGTGTATCATTCATACGATCGCGAGCGGTGACAAAATGGATGAGCATGAGCTACAGCAACGCTTTGGTTTTCACACGCCGCTTTCTGCAAGACGTTATTTGCGTTTTTTCCAACAACATCAAGCTGAAATCATGTCTCGTGTGCAGCCTACAATCGAGTAGAAGGGAAAGTTGAATCACTTTCCGGCCCTTTCACCACCACCTTACGTACGGTTCTGTATTCGTTCGTCGAGCCAAGATTTTAATCCACGCTTCCTTCAGCGCTTACCTCACAGTAAGTACCTTGCGCTTCCTTAGTGGTTGGTCGATGTGTATCCCCACAGTGGACTTTCATCACCTAGATCGTCGCCATGCTTGGCGCATTAGAAAAACCCTGCCAAGACATACGTTGGCAGGGAAGCGCAAAGGAATATGTATACCGTTTTCACATACGTGACGGATGATTAATCAGAGTCCTTGGACGTATCCATTTGCACAGGCTTTTGAGGGGCGAACGTTGAAATGGCATGCTTAAAAATAAGCTGCTGCTTCCCATCTGTTTCAATGAGTACTGTAAAGTTATCAAAACCTTTGATCGTTCCGCGCAGCTGGAATCCGTTTAGTAAAAAGACTGTTACAAAGGTATTATCTTTTCGCAATTGGTTTAGAAACTGATCCTGAATATTAATGCCCTGCTTCAATGACGGAATCCTCCTTTTCTCTTTATCAGTATAATAGTTCGATTAAAATGTGAGCTTTCCTGCTATCAGTGGTAAAATTTCATTGGCAATTTCTTGTGTCGGTGGTCGATCAGTGACGTCAAACCAAGTGACATCCATCTTATTCCTGAACCAAGTCAGTTGTCTTTTCGCAAAACGACGTGTGTTTTTCTTCAACTGGGCGATACTCTCGTCTTTAGAGCACTCCCCATCATAATACGCGACAATTTCCTTATAGCCTATGGCCTGCATCGCTTGTGTATTCTTATAACCGCGGTCGAGGAGGTCTTTGACTTCGTCAAATAACCCTTCCTCCACCATCTGCTCAACTCTTTGATTGATCGTTTGATACAATGTTGCACGCTCCATCGTCAAACCGACAAGCAATGTCGGGAAGCGATAGTCGGTCGATTGCTTGCGAAGCTGAGCTGTCGGTGTTTCGTTCGTCATTTCGTAAATTTCTAATGCCCTAATGACACGCCTAACGTTGTTCGGATGAATGCGTTTTGCGGCTTCCTGATCGATCGCTTGTAAACGTTGGTGTAATTGCTCCTGACCGAAGCGCTCTGCCTCTTTTTCAAGGCGTTTACGAAGTTCAGGAGAGCTGCCTTGATCAGTAAATTCATACGGGTAAACGACGGACTGAATATAAAGGCCTGTGCCTCCAACAATCATCGGTAGCTTTTTTGCTGTATGAATGTCGTGAATTTTTTTTAATGCCTGCTCCTTGAAATCAGCAACTGAATAAGAGGCATCTGGCGGCAACGTATCGATAAAATGATGCGTAATCTCCTGCCGCTCTTCCTCGGTCACTTTTGCGGTACCGATGTCAAACCCTTGGTACACTTGGAGCGCATCGCCAGAGATAATTTCACCACCAAGCCTTTTGGCTAGTTCAATGCCTAAAGCTGTCTTTCCAACGGCTGTTGGTCCTACAATGACAAGCAATGGATTCTCATACATGCTACAGTTCTCTCCCTTACATGACGCGCTTAAACATTTTTTCGAGCTCATATGGTGAAAAGTTTAGTACAACCGGACGACCATGCGGACACGTATAAGGGTCTTTCGCTTGTCGCAGGTCATCAAGCAGTCGTTGCATATCTTCGTGTCGCAAATACATGTTGGCTTTAATCGATTTTTTACAAGCCATCATAATCGCAGCTTCTTCACGAAAATCGGCTACCGTCGCCTCTGGCCGATCGAGCACTTGCTGGATTAAATCTTGGGTCGTATCAGCTTCTTTGCCTGCTGGGAACCAAGTCGGATGGCTGCGAACGATGACGCTTCCGTTCCCAAAATCTTCAAGCTGTATTCCTAAAGAATGAAGGCGTGCGGTCTCTTCAAGGAGTCGCAAATAGTCTTTATGAGAGAACGTTAAGGTCAACGGCACGATCAGCCCTTGCTCTTCATGACTATCTTCTCCTAATTTTCGGTAGTAATATTCATATTTAATTCGTTCTTGTGCAGCATGCTGATCAATGATATGGAGCCCCTCTTCAGACTGAGCAAGAATATATGAACCATGATGTTGCCCAATGACTTCCATGTATGGAAGCTTGTACGAAGACAGCTGCTCGCTAGAATAAACCGCTGCCTCTTCACGGCTGTAGGTGACAGGAGTAGACGGCGTATCATTCGTCAATTCTTCTTCAGGCGTGCTGGCCTCTTCAGCAGTATGATGAGCCACTCGCGTCGAATCAGCTGTTCCTCGCTCTGGACTTAAGGTTACTTCTGATTCAAGCACAATTGGTGAGCTTGGTGCTGTAGAGACCTCCTCTTGAACAGGCAGAGAATCCTGTTCGAGCTTCCACGAGCCTTGTTCCGACATACGACGAGGCGTCGCCATTTGTCCAGGACGAGGGGCTAATGACTCTTGACGAAGTGCTCGTTTAAGCTCTGTCGTCAAGAGGTGACACAACTCTTTTTCTTTACTTAATCGCACCTCAAGCTTTGCTGGATGTACGTTCACGTCAATAAGCATCGGGTCCATATCGATAGCGATCACACCAACAGGGTAGCGTCCGATCGGGAGAAGGGTCTTATAGCCTTCTAACACGGCTTGATACAAAGCGATATTTTTTACAAAACGACCATTTAAAACAAATGAAAAATAATGACGTGAGGCACGGGTCACCGACGGTTGGGCAATGTAACCTTCGATCGTAAAGTCTGACGACGTTGCGGCTATGGGCTGCAGTGCCCGCGCAACGTCCATGCCATACATTTTTGCAAGGACAGCATCTCTCCGCCCTTGTCCTCCTGTTTGTAATAGCACACGCCCGTCATGTACGAGCTTCATTTGAATACTTGGAGAGGAAAGAGCGATACGATTAACAGCCTCCGTAATATGTCCCAGCTCTGTATGCAAACTTCGAATATACTTTAAACGCGCTGGTGTGTTGAAAAATAAATCTTCTACGAGGACGTCTGTACCTTGGCGGCTATGAACCTTCTTTTCCTCTTTGCATTCGCCACCAGCAAAATGAAGCGATATTCCCGGACCTTGTCCAGTCGATGTAGCCAGCGTCAGCCGACTAACAGAGGCAATGCTTGGCAAGGCCTCACCACGGAAGCCAAGCGTCCGGATACGAAACAGATCATGCTCATCCATCACCTTGCTCGTCGCATGTCGTTTTAAAGCTAAATACGCATCTTCTGCATCCATTCCGATGCCATTATCAGAAACACGAATTGATTTTAAACCAGCCTCTTCTACTTCAACGGTTATTTTTGTTGCTTTTGCGTCTACAGCATTTTCAAGCAACTCTTTTACGACGGATGCGGGTCGTTCGACGACTTCCCCTGCAGCAATTTTATCTGAGAGCTGGTGGTGCATCTGACGTATCGTCGCCATCCAATCTCTCCTTTGTCACTATGATTTTAAACGTTTTTTTATGTTGTAAAGCCAATTCATTGCTTCTAACGGTGTCATATCCATTAAATCTACTGCCTTAATGTCACTTAAAATGGCTTTTTCGCTCTTTTTCATGTTGTCTTTCTCTTGATCTACTTTAGGCTCAGGAAACAAAGACAGCTGTTCTACTTCAGATTCCTTCACTTTTTCGACCGGCACAACCGTCGAATGTTCTGATACAGCGACTTCCTTGTGCGGTTCCTCAAGAGCTTCCAATAGTTCCGTCGCGTGGCGCGTCAATTCTTCCGGCAAACCTGCCAATCTGGCGACATGGATTCCGTAGCTTTTATCAGAAGGCCCGGGCATCACCTTATGAAGAAAAACAATCTCTTCTTGATCCTCAGTTGCTTGCACGTGTACATTTTCGAGCGCACTGAGCTGCTCTGAAAGACGTGTCAGCTCATGATAATGAGTAGAGAATAGAGTGACGGCTCCAATGTGCTCGTGAATGTATTCGATAATGGCTTGCGCTAAAGCCATGCCATCGTATGTCGATGTACCTCGCCCAATTTCGTCGAGCAATATGAGGCTTTCTTCAGTCGCCTGTTGAATTGCATCATTTGCTTCCATCATTTCCACCATAAATGTACTCTGTCCACTTGCAAGATCGTCCGCGGCCCCAATCCTCGTAAAAATCTGGTCAAATAAAGGAAGCCTCGCTTCAGTTGCCGGAACGAAGCAGCCAATTTGTGCCATAATTGAAATTAAAGCGACTTGTCGCATGTAAGTACTTTTTCCCGACATATTTGGACCGGTAATGAGCAGCATTCGGGTGGACTTGTCCAATTGTATCGTATTTGGGACATATTGCTGGTGAACGGTCATTTTTTCAACGACAGGGTGCCTTCCCTCAACGATGTTAAGTTCGCCATCATTTGTAAAGACAGGTCTTACAAATCCTGCCGCTTCACTCACCTCAGCAAATCCAGTCAGCACGTCTAGCTCACTGATGAACGACGCGAGCTGCTGGAGGTCAGGAATATACGCTTGTGTGCTTTTGCGCAGCTCAATAAACAGTTCATGCTCTAAATCTATACTTTTTTCTTCGGCTTGCAGGATTAACGCTTCTTTTTCTTTCAGTTCATTTGTAATGAACCGCTCAGCATTCGTCAGCGTCTGTTTTCGTTCATAACGACCTTCGGGCAAGTATTTTAAATTCGCTTTGCTTACTTCAATATAATAACCGAACACACGATTATAGCCGACTTTTAAAGAGCGGATATTCGTCGCTTCACGCTCCTTTTGTTCAAGTTCAGCGATCCACGCCTTTCCATTTTTACCTGCGTCACGGTACCGGTCTAATTCTTCAGAATACCCTTCAGCAATCATTCCACCTTCAGTAATACTCATCGGTACATCCTCAAGCAAAGCTTCAGACAATTGCATATGCAGCTTTTGCAAGGTTTGCATATGCCGATGAATATCTTTTGCTACAGGCAAATTGAGTTGTTTAGCCCCTTCGTAAATCGCGGGAAGGGCTGTGATCGTTTTTTTAATTTGGACGAGATCGCGAGCATTTGCATTCCCATACGACATCCGACCGGCAAGACGCTCAATATCGTACACATTCGCAAAGCTTTCCCTTAAATCGTGACGAACTGTAAAATGTTCCAGTAGCTTTTCTACAGCCTGTAACCGGTCGTCAATCCGATGTTTTGTCCGTAATGGCTTTTCTAACCACGTTTTTAGTTTTCGCGCTCCCATAGCTGTTTTTGTTTCATCGAGTAGCCAGAGGAGTGAGCCTTTTTTCGTTTTTTCCCGCATTGTTTCAGTAAGCTCCAGCGTCCGCCTGCCATTTGTATCAATTTGTACAAACTCTTCTAGTTCGAACTCATATGGTGCTTGTAAATGGTCAATGGTACGACGCTGTGTCTTTTCTAAATAATTGACTAAGAGCGCAAGCGCGGGTAAGTTCTCCTCGTGTTCTAATGTAAAGCGCTGCGCATATTCTTTTGGGTCGACTTCGTCAGCAAGCGTGACTGCCCATTGATTTATTTTGGAAACTTCATGCTGCCACTGATTTGATACGACGACCTCGCGAACATCCGCTCTCTGTAATTCCTCCAGCGCTTTTTGTAAGGACGTCTGAACATACGTCGCTTGCAATGTTCCTGTCGTTAAATCGCATAACGCCACAGAATATGTATTCCCTTCCGAAGCGATCGCTCCGAGAAAGTTATGATCATTGTTTGTGAGCATTTGCTCATCCATGACCATCCCTGGAGAAATCAGATGGGTCACTTCACGTTTAACGACACCTTTAGCTTCTTTCGGATCCTCGACCTGTTCACAAATGGCTACTTTAAATCCAAGTTCGATAAATCTTTTAATATATTGCTTCGCTGAATGATGAGGAACACCGCACATTGGAATGCGGTCATCTCCACCGCCGTCTCGACTAGTTAACGTAATTTCGAGTAATTGTGCCGCTCGAACAGCATCGTCAAAAAACATTTCATAAAAATCACCAAGCCGAAAAAAGAGGAATGCATCTTTATATTCTTCTTTGATCGACAAATATTGTTGAATCATCGGCGTGTATGTAGGCATATGTAATCGCTCCAAATTTCTTTCTCGTATACGTCAGTATATCATGTTTTTTCGGTGCTTGACGAAAAACGGGAGGCTGATTTCTTCGGCTTTTTTAACAAAAATAAAAACTAGGAAGTGTCTCCTTCCTAGCTTACTCTTCTTCAGTGCTGAGAAAGTCAGTGTCCAAGTCTTCAAATGACTCTTCTTCAAGTACCTTTTGCCAGTCGTCATCACTACGGGAATCCGGATGTACTGTCACGCGTACCTTCGTATCCCCAATAATTTCAACGAGAAATTCACGCTCGACCTCGACAAGTACTTTGTTGCCTCGTTCAGAAATATTTGCCTCAAGACAATTCGGCTGTTGCAATACACGGGCAATGACCTCTTCATCTACACCGAAGCCTTCTTCATCTTTTACTTTTAACGGCACTTCATCGGTATAGCTAATCGTTTCAGTACACACTTGCGTTTTCGTATTGTTTTCACACGAATACCAAATGTTAACGTCATAACGCCCATCCACAACTACGACATCACCGCGCTTTTTTGCTTCATAACGATGGTTTATAATCCAACACCCTAAAATGCTCGTCGGACGGTGCTGCGGGGAAATGGAGTGGCTCGTTTGCGTAAACTTTTTTCCTTTGCCGCACACAGCTTTCGTAATAACCTCTCTGTACTTCATTGTTTGACCTCTTTTCGCCATGAGTGTCCCATCCTCCTTGTTCAGTCGTCCCCATATCGTATGCGCACTCACTATGAATTGTGACGAATGCCTACTCTTAAGTCACCTGTACACACCTTCTATAAATTTTATGAGGTCTTCATATAACTAGAACAAAAAAATAAGACACCTTTTTCACAAGAGAGCTTTTCTTGTAGACGAAAAAGATTTTTACTGTGAAATAAGAAAAAACGCCCTATCCATCATATGCTTGGATAGAGCGTCTGTACCACTTACTTCGCTTCATTGGAGCCACATGAGTCGGCGATGGAGGCAGCGGATCCAGTTAATCCGGTCACGATATCGCCGTCAGTCGATTCAATGACATGCTGCGTTACATTTGATGAAATCGTTTGTGCGACAATTTGTAAAAGATCATTGACGTCATTTTGTGATTGTTTAAATTCCTGAACGATCGGAATATCATCAAGCTCTACAAAAAGAGCATCGAGTCGATCTTCAGCTTTTTTCAATGCTTCAGATTTTCCGTAATGCTGCAAATTGACCGCTTGTTTTTGAACAGCTTTAATCTGCTTAATGATTCTTTGTACTTTTTCATTTTGATTGATCTGTGCTTCGGCACGTTTAAAAAACGCCACCTCTTCGGTTTCCGCAATCATCTCGGCGATTTTTTTGGCTTCCTGTAGCACTTCAGAACGTGTGTAATGGCTCATTTATGTCACCTCAGTCGTTTCAGTTACTAATTCGCCATCAAGTGTCCACGTTTTTGCTTCTTTAATTCGGACAGGGACAATGTTACCGATGGCAGATTTTGGTCCTTTAAAGTTAACAACCTTATTTTTTCTCGTATATCCAGACAGAACGTCAGCATTCTTTTTGCTTTCACCTTCCACAAGGACATCGACAATTTGACCTTCAAACACTTTATTTTTCTTCAAAGCAATGTCGTTAACGAGCTTATTTAACCGTTGTAGGCGTTCTTTTTTCACTTCCATCGACACATTGTCTTCCATACGTGCTGCTGGCGTACCATCCCGCGGCGAATAGATGAACGTGTATGCAGCATCATACTCCACTTCTCGCATGATGGATAGCGTATCTTCAAACTGCTCTTCAGTCTCATTTGGAAAGCCGACGATAATATCCGTTGAAAACGTTACATCAGGAATGCGTTCCTTCATTTTGCGGACAAGTTCCAGATATTGTTCTCTGGAGTATTTTCGTCCCATAATTTTAAGAATGTCTGTATTTCCAGACTGAACAGGCAAATGAATATGCTCCATCAAATTACCACCTTGGGCAAGCACATCGATGAGATGGTCATCAAAATCCCGCGGATGGCTCGTCGTAAAGCGAATGCGTGGAATATCAATTTTATGGAGATCATCCATTAAATCACCGAAGCGGTAATCAAGGTCTGTAAAGTCCTTGCCATACGCATTGACATTTTGACCTAGCAGCGTGATCTCTTGATAGCCGTTGCGGGCGAGGTGACGTACTTCTTCAATAATGTCCTCTGGCAGTCGGCTCCGCTCTTTTCCGCGCGTATAGGGGACAATACAATATGTGCAAAATTTATCACAGCCGTACATAATATTGACCCATGCTTTAATATTGCCTTTACGTACTTTCGGAAGGTTTTCAATGATGTCGCCTTCCTTCGACCAAACCTCAACGACCATTTCCTTCCCGAACAGAGCCCCTTTTATGATTTCTGGAAGCCTATGAATGTTATGAGTTCCGAAGATCATATCAATGAACGGGTGTTTTTTCAAAATACGGTTCACGACCGCTTCCTCTTGTGACATACAGCCACAAATCCCGATCAGTAGATCTGGTTTTTCCAGTTTTAGAGGCTTTAGATGACCAATTTCGCCAAACACTTTATTTTCAGCATTTTCCCGAATGGCACACGTATTTAACAGGATCACATCGGCTGCTTCCATTTCGGTCGTCGCCTCATACCCCATGCCCTCTAAAATACCAGCCATCACTTCTGTATCATGCTCGTTCATTTGGCAACCATATGTTCGAATAAAAAATTTCTTGCCGATTCCGACTTGCTGCATATCTTCCGAAATCGCAAAATCGTAATGCACTTCAATATCTTCTCTTCGGCGGCGCCTTGCGTCTTTCAAAGAAGGAGGTTGAAATGTCGTTTGAAAATATTTAGCGAAATCCTCTGAGGTTTTTTCCCGCAGAGGCTTTTGATCGGTTGATGTTTTATCCGCCATCTTGCAAGAACACCCTTTCTCCTACAATTCTTCTATTTGGGCTAACTGTGTTAGTATAACAAACCTTTGAATGGTTCAACAAGGTTCACCTTCACTGTCCGCTTTATGGAAGGTAGGTTTCCATAAATCTGTGAGCGTTTCTGTGCATGAGCTTCTCTACTAAATCTTTTCCCCAATGCTTTTGGAATTGATCTTTTAACGCCCGCATACCGTCATACGTCTCTAAACCAATCGTTTTCTCATCAATTCCGTCAAAATCAGATCCGATCATGACATGGTCTTCGCCGCCGAGGTTAAGCATATGATCGATATGCCTTAAGACATCATTGATTGTTGCACGCTGATCAGTCCGCAAGAAATCGGGTACAAAATTGACACCAATGACACCGTCTTTTTGAAACAGTGCCTTTATTTGTTCATCAGATAAATTGCGTGGATGATCAGCAAGCGCGCGGGCATTGCAATGAGATGCCCAAACGACGTCTCCACGCTCCATCACTTCCCAGAAACCTGGCTCCGCGAGATGGCTCACGTCAATCCAGCATTTTTCCTGATTCAAATGATGTACCACTTCGCGACCGAATAGGGTGAGGCCTGCAGCGCGAGGCTCACCTACACCATCGGCGACCGCATTTGCGAAATTCCACGTTAATCCAACCGAACGGACCCCTAATTGAATTAAGGTTTGGAGGCGGGTTAGGCTTTGGCCGATCGCATCACAGCCTTCTAGCGTGAGAAAAGCACCGATGTCTCCTGTTTGTAGTTGCGCTAGATCATTTTTCGAAACAATCGGCTTCATTTCGGGACAGGCTAGCACTTGACGTCTGTATTGCTCAATCATTTCGAGCACGACGTCAAATTGTTGCGGAGAAGGGACATCTTCCTCCACGACAAACAGAGCAAACGTTTGCAAACGCGCTTCTGAACGCTTTAAACGATTTAAATTAATATCCAATTCGTCACTGCTTTGATAAGAGAGTGACTTGTTCATCCAAAGCTTGTAAAGTACATCACAATGAAAGTCATACCACATGAGCTTGTCTCCTCTATCGGTTACTATCTATCTGGTCTTTTCTTTTATATTATACCGCGAATAAACCTGCCGTTTATTTTACCGGCAGGCTCAGCCTGTTGAAAATAACAGAGAGATTGCTAAGCGGACGCTAGAAAAGCGTAGAAGAAATCTAGAATAGACTTTGTCTTCAATTTTAACCTGCCGTTTATTTACCGGCAGGCTCTTACACGTTTGAATAAATTTAACGCGGTTCAACGATTAATTTAATGGCGGTTCGTTCTTCTCCATCGATCATTATGTCTGTGAAGGCTGGAATACAAATTAAATCAACACCACTAGGAGCAACAAATCCTCGGGCGATTGCGACCGCTTTCACTGCTTGGTTTAAGGCACCGGCACCGATGGCCTGAATCTCTGCCGCTCCTCTTTCTCGTAATACACCTGCAAGTGCGCCTGCAACGGAATTCGGGTTGGATTTTGCTGAAACTTTTAATATTTCCATTCTTCGTTTCCTCCTCGTCTCATTGGATCGATGCTTTATCAAATATATTCAAGACGACCGTTCTTATTCCTGTAGGTGACACTCCAAACAGATGCGTCTGGAAATACTTATCCTTCCATAAAGGGATGGTCGTCGTTAATCAGCACACGCTGAATCGATTGTGCTTTTCCCGTAACCTTATCCGCCTTAATAAAAACCGCACTTAACTGTTCCCTGCCTTCCGCGACTTCAAACCTCACAGGCAATGCTGTCTTAAATTTTTGGATCACCGCACTGCTTTCCATTCCGAGAATACCATCATATGGACCAGTCATGCCAACATCGGTGACGTAAGCAGTCCCTTTTGGTAAAATTCGTTCGTCAGCTGTCGGTACATGAGTGTGAGTACCTACAACGGCCGTCACCCGTCCATCTAAGTATTGCCCCATTGCAATTTTTTCAGAAGTGGCTTCGGCATGAAAATCGACAAAAATAATTGACGTTCTCTGACTCGCTTCTTGAACGAGCTCATCGGCTTTTTTAAATGGACAATCGAGGGGTGGCAGAAAAGCCCTCCCTTGCAGATTAATTACTGCCACTTCAGTGCCATTGATATTGACAAAAACAAGCCCTTGACCTGGTGTACCTTCAGGAAAGTTTGCCGGCCGAACGAGTTTATGCGCCTGATCAATAAAGTCAAAAATCTGTTTATTATCCCACGTATGGTTTCCCATCGTCACTACTTGGGCACCAGCGCTTAACAAGGAACGATATATTTGCTCAGTAATTCCCCGGCCATGGGCTGCATTTTCTCCATTGACAATTGTCACCGTTGGCTTATATGTATCTCTTAGCTTTGACAAATACGTCTCCACCATAGATCGTCCTGGTTTACCAACGATATCTCCAATAAACAATATATTCATCCAAAAACTCCTTTAGCTTTCAATGCGTTTAAACATAGTTGTAGATATGAAAAATAAAGCGGCAAAAAAGCCGCTTTATTTAGCATACTCGACGGAACGTGTTTCTCGAATGACCGTTATTTTAATGTGGCCTGGATAATCTAGCTCGGATTCCACTTGTTTGCGGATATTTCGCGCTAGCTTTGGTGCTTCCACATCATTGACTTCATCCGGACGGACCATAATACGAATTTCACGTCCCGCCTGAATGGCAAATGATTTTTCTACACCTTCAAATGACTCACAAATGTCTTCTAACTTCTCTAGTCTGCGAATGTAATTTTCTAATGTCTCGCTTCGGGCACCTGGTCTAGCTGCGGATAAAGCATCAGCAGCCGCAACAAGAACCGAAATGATTGACGTCGGTTCGGTATCTCCGTGGTGGGAAGCGACGCCATTAATCACGACAGGGTGCTCTTTATATTTCGTCGTGAGCTCGACACCGATTTCAACGTGGCTTCCCTCGACCTCATGATCAATGGCCTTACCGATATCATGCAGCAAGCCAGCGCGGCGAGCCAATGTCTCGTCCTCTCCAAGCTCTGCAGCCATCAATCCGGTCAAGTACGCGACTTCCATTGAATGCTTCAACACATTCTGACCATAGCTCGTTCGATATTTCAGACGTCCTAACGTTTTGATCAAGTCAGGGTGAAGACCGTGAACGCCTACTTCAAATGTCGTTTGCTCACCAACTTCACGAATATGCTCATCGACTTCACGACGTGACTTTTCGACGGTCTCTTCTATGCGTGCCGGATGGATTCGTCCGTCCTGCACGAGCTTCTCAAGAGCAATGCGAGCTGTTTCACGACGAATTGGATCAAACCCGGATAAGATAACTGCTTCAGGCGTATCATCAATGATGAGATCAATGCCTGTCAGTGTCTCTAATGTACGGATATTTCTTCCTTCCCTTCCGATGATACGCCCTTTCATTTCATCATTGGGAAGATTAACGACAGATACCGTCGTTTCTGCCACATGATCGGCTGCACATCGTTGTAAAGCTAGAGAAAGAATATTTTTTGCACGTTTATCCGCTTCTTCTTTTGCTCGGTTTTCATGCTCTTTAATGAGCATCGCCATTTCATGTGAAAGCTCTTTATCCGCTTCTTCCATAATAATCTGGCGTGCCTCGTCGCTTGATAAACCTGAAATGCGCTCTAATTCCTCGTGCTGCATTTGAATTAAATGATCAACTTTGTTTTTCATCTCTTCAATTTGTTGCTGCTTCGCCGTCAGAGAATCTTCTTTTTTCTCAAGTGAAAGTTCTCGCTTGTCTACATTTTCACTTTTTCTCTCTAGATTCTCTTCTTTTTGCAATAAGCGATTTTCTTGTTTTTGCAATTCATTTCTTCGTTCGCGTGCTTCTTCTTCAGTATTTGTTCGAAGTTTATGAATCTCATCCTTTGCTTCCAGAAGCGCCTCTTTTTTGGAGGCTTCAGCTTCTCTTTTTCCCTCGTCAACAATTTGCTGCGCTGCGTGCTCCGCACTGGAAATTTTCGCTTCTGCAATGGATTTGCGAACAAAATAACCGATGATTGCGCCGACGATTAAGACAACAACGGAGATGATGATCACCAAAGACCAATTCAGTGATGGCACATGAATTCACCTCCTTGCCTTGAACTTCTCTACTTTTTTTGTTCATGTCGGCTTGTATATTGCTACTCAGTGGAAGTCAACATACAGCACAATAACCCATATTCATGTCATGGTAATAAAAGAATTATACAAGGCAATTTTACGGCTGTGAAAAGAGAATGTCAAGCAAACGCCTTGTCTGCCTTTTCAAAGAACTTACACAAATGAAGCTGGATACACGCATTTCACAAAAAAACAGCACGGTCGTTGTTTCTCACCGTACTGTTTCGTTTATCGTTATGCTAAATCCAATTGTTCTTGATCGTGATCTTCATCGTCTGTCGGATCCGGCTCATCCTTGGCACATCGAGCGCATAATGCCCACGAATGGACGTGCGAATCGTTTCCATCACACCTTCATTCTCTTTCAAAAACTGTTTGGCGTTTTCACGGCCTTGACCGAGTCGTTCTTCATTAAATGAGTACCACGCGCCGCTTTTTTGCACAATGTCGAGGTCTGATCCGATATCCAGCACTTCGCCTTCCTTAGAAATGCCTTCTCCATACATAATATCGACTTCTGCTTGCCTAAAAGGAGGAGCGACCTTGTTTTTAACAACCTTAATACGCGTTTTGTTACCGACCATATCGTTGCCTTGCTTCAATGTTTCAGCGCGTCTGACCTCTAAGCGAACGGATGAATAAAACTTTAATGCCCGACCTCCAGGTGTCGTCTCAGGGTTTCCGAACATGACGCCTACTTTTTCACGAATTTGGTTAATAAAGATGGCGATCGTTTTAGATTTATTGATGGCACCCGATAGCTTTCTTAACGCCTGGGACATAAGGCGTGCCTGTAGTCCTACGTGGGAATCACCCATTTCGCCTTCGATCTCTGCTTTTGGTACAAGTGCTGCAACGGAGTCAATGACAACAATATCAACAGCTCCACTGCGAACGAGTGCTTCTGCGATTTCAAGCGCTTGTTCCCCTGTATCTGGCTGTGAAAGCAAGAGCTCGTCTATGTTAACTCCCAGCTTTTGCGCATACACGGGATCTAAAGCGTGCTCCGCATCGATAAAGGCCGCTGTGCCGCCGTTATACTGAACTTCGGCAATGGCATGTAGAGCAACAGTCGTCTTACCAGAGGATTCTGGTCCGTAAACCTCTACAATACGTCCTCGAGGATAACCGCCGACGCCAAGCGCCACATCCAACGCAAGAGATCCGCTGGAAATGGTTGAAATTTTCCGATCTGTCTGATCCCCAAGCTTCATAATCGAACCTTTGCCAAACTGCTTTTCTATCTGTCGAAGTGCCATATCTAAGGCAGCTTTACGATCACTCAAATGTAACTCCTCCTCATTTCAAATATCTGTTTCTATCATACCTTTTTTTATAGCGTTTGCCAACAAAAAAGCGAACATTTATTCGCAAAGATAAAAAAAGAACTAAAGGAGATTCATAGAATTGTAGCTTGATATGCTCTATTTGTATATATTTTTATCCTGCTAACTATGATATCGTCACTAAAAAATGTCATTTTGCATTGCGGCTATCTTTGTGCTCCAGCACAATTTACACTCGAAGCAACCAAGCAAGACCATGTCGAACAGCTCGCTGACGAATCGATGATCGGGAGCCAGCAAATTGCAGCTTTTCTACTTCTGTTCCTTCAGCGGTTGCCACAGCAATAAACACAGTACCAACAGGATGTCCCTCTAGAGTATCTGGACCAGACACACCAGTAAAGGCAATGCCAAAATCTGCTTCAGACATAGAGCGCGCGGCCTCTGCCATCGCCTTTGCACACTCATTGCTCACTGTACCGTAAGCAGTAATCAACGATTCGGGAATGCCTAGGAGCTTCATTTTTAATGAAGGGTGATAACAAACGACACTGCCAAGCACTGCTTTAGACGCTCCAGGCACACTAATTAAAGCATCTGTAAAACGCCCACCGGTTAAGCTTTCAGCGGCAGCCACTGTGCGTTCTCGCGAAAGCAGCTTATCCATCACTGCTTCTTCTAACGTCGTTTCGCCATACCCATATAAATATTCTCCAACCCGATCAGTAATGCTTTTCTCACAAGCATCTAGCATTTCGGCTGCTCGCTGCGGGTCTTTTTCCTTCACCGTCAAGCGTAACGTCACTTCTCCAGGCTTAGCCAAAGGGGCAATTGTCGGATTCGTCTGCTGTGTCAGCAGGTCATCTAATTCATGCTCCAATTGGGATTCTCCAATACCTGTGAAACGAAGCACACGAGACTCGATTCGTTCTACATCTAAATAGTGCGTCGTTAAATATGGAATCGCACTATGGATAACCATTGGCTTGAGTTCATTTGGTGGTCCAGGGAACATCATGTAGACGCGATTATTTTTTTGCAAAGCCATTCCTGGTGCCATGCCAGTCCGGTTTTCTAACACGGTAGCTCCTTCTAGCACGAGGGCCTGCTTCCGATTATTTGGGGTCATCTCGCGCCCAATGGACGTGAAATAGTTCTCAATATAGCGCAGCGCCTTTTCATCATGAACGAGTGGACAGCCTAAATGACGACCAATGACTTCTTTCGTCAGGTCGTCCTTTGTTGGTCCGAGGCCACCGGTAAACAAGATCAAGTCAGCTCGTTTTTCTGCTTCCATTAAAACCGCTCGCAGTCGGTCTGGGTTATCCCCAACAACTGTATGGTAATAGACGTTCACACCAATTTCGGCAAGCTCTTTAGAAAGAAACTGAGCGTTTGTATTTGTAATTTGCCCTAGTAAAAGTTCAGAACCAACGGCAATGATTTCTGCATTCATAGCAGCATTCCTTTCTTATTTTGAAGATAAAATAACCTGCTTGTTTTTCACAAAATAATCCCAACCTGAAAGCACTGTGAAGAAAACCGCAGCCCACAGCGCAATATCAGCGAATGGAAATGACCAAAGGGAAAACGGAAGGTTGTATAATAATAATGTAATAATCGCGAGCATCTGTGTCCACGTTTTTAGCTTTCCTAGCTGACTCGCAGCCAATACCGTACCATCCCCAGCAGCAATTAAGCGTAAGCCCGTTACGGCAAACTCACGACTGATAATGACAACCGCCATCCATGAAGGGACTGCTCCGAATTCAACGAGCACGAGTAGTGCAGCGGACACGAGTAGTTTATCTGCTAGTGGATCCAAGAATTTTCCGAAATTCGTCACCAACTGATACTTTCTTGCTAAATGCCCGTCAATCCAATCTGTAAGAGCGGCAATAATAAAAATAAAAGCACCGATCATATGACTCACCGGAAAAATCGTGCCACCGATATTGACTGCTCCAAACGAGAAGGGAACGAGCATAAAAATCAAAAATAAAGGGATGAGTAATACACGTGCCACTGTAATTCGGTTTGGTAAATTCATCGCATTCGTTCACTCCATATATCATCATTTCAAAATTAATCTCAGTCGTTCCAGATGTATTCAATGTCACAAGGGAAATAGCCTGACGAACGCTGTCAGGCTATACCTATAATCTTCGTTTTTTTTACGATTCACCTGCATCAGGCATAGATGTTTTCTTGATCAAAAGCGTCTGATCCTTTTGTTGATTAGCATCTACATCATAAGACAACGCAACGCCGTTCACGGTAATTTTTGTATCATACGCACGCGGGAGACGGAGGTTAATCGTTTCATAAGATGAGACATCAACCTCCCATGCCCCTTCCTCAGGCGCTAATGTCTTTTGTGCAATGATTTGGGAGCCTCCAGGTGCGCGAACGCCTATATAAGCGCGACCTGACACTTCAAAAGTTAACACAAATTGTTCAGCATTATCCTGCAGCGTATACACTGTATCGATGCCACCCTCTCCTGCCTCTGCTGTGAGGGTTGGTTCATTTGCTTGTTCCTCTTGATCTTCTGAAGGATCTGGAGATGCGTCTTCGGTTGAATCTGTACCATTTCCTTGTGTTACATCCTCTTCTGTCGCTTGATCCGGCTGTTCTTCCGGAGCCATGTTTTCCGTTTGTACTGATGGCGAAGCGTCATCTGAGCGTTCTCCATCATCTGAAGGGAGGAAACGGATCACAAGCATATAAAGCGCAATTAAGGCAGCTACAATAACGACAGCCGTCAGTACTTTCGGCAGAGCACGTGCCCAAGTCGACTTTTGTGTGGAGACGTGTTTAGAACGAGCCATCCGGCTCGGAATCTCGTCAGGCACTGTCGGCTGAGGAATCTCCTTTTCATAAGCCTGAAACACTTCTTCGGCTGATAAACCGAGTGCCTCTGCATACTGCCGCACAAATGCGCGCGCATAAAATTGACCAGGCAATGCGTCGTAATGCCCTTCTTCAATTGCTTCTAAATACCGTGCTTGGATTTTTGTTGTCCGTTGCAGCTCCTCTAACGAAATACCTTGTGCCTGCCGTTGTTCCCGCAAATATTGCCCTAATTCCGTCATTACAAAACACCTGCCACAAATATACTAAAAATCAAACTGATTCGGGCTTTCGAGGCCGGGAGAAGAGTGCCAGTCTACATGATCATATGTAATCTCCTCGGCAGGATCGGAGCGAAGTTCAATAATATAATCAAAGTCGTCCATATCATATTCGGTCGCTTGTACGAAAATATCAGGGTGTTCAACAACCTTAATAACCGGCATTCGCATAATCTCTCGAACGAGCTGCCAATGATTTTCAGAATGACGGCGTGCCGATACAATGCCGTCAACAATATAAATTTGATCATCGCCATATTCTCCATCGAGCAGTCGATCGCGAACCGTCTGTCTTAATAGCGTTGACGAGATAAATAGCCATTTTTTGTTTGCACATACGCTGGCCGCAACGACCGATTCTGTTTTTCCTACCCGAGGCATGCCTCGTACCCCGATAAGGCGCTTTCCCTCCTGCTTAAACAGTTCAGCCATAAAATCGACAAGCAGACCTAGTTCATCACGTTCAAAACGAAATGTTTTTTTATCGTCTGCATCACGCTGAATATAGCGACCATGTCTCACAGCGAGCCGATCCCTCAGCTTAGGGGTTCGGAGCTTTGTAATCGTAATATTCTCCATGTTGGACAGGATCGCTTCTAAGTCTTCAATTTTTTGGCTAGCATCACATTTCAAAAGCATGCCTCGTCGCAAATTATCTACGCCATTAATGGTAATAATGTTAATGGACAACATGCCTAAAAGGGATGAAACGTCTCCTAATAGTCCAGGTCGGTCTTGTTGAATTTCGTATTCAAGATACCATTCCTTCTCTTCCATGGTAGACTCTCCCCCCGCGTAAAACCGAAATCCTTTTTTTATTTTAACATAAAAGCTGTTAAACCGGTTATGAAATAGGTCAAAAGTTCGAAATGTATTGATCCGTCTGATGATAAACACAAGGGCTCAAAAACAAGAAAAATACAAATTGAGAACAAAGCTTTTTTACATTTTCTCTACATCTTTTTAGCATCTGCTTTAGCAACTCTGTCAATATTTTGCAACTTAGCTTAAAAACGCTTCTCATCCAGTGTGCACTAGGAAACGAAGACGCGAATAGAGTTTCAATTTATGAGAGGGCGAGCAGATGAATTCGTTACTTTTAGAGGGGGAAATTTTCACTCTTTACACTGATGTACATACGTTTTCTTACTGTTTCGTTGGTTGATCGAGACGCATGCCCTTACATTGAACATCCCAGCTGACTCGTTGAATTTCTGCTACATAGAAAAAAAGGGCCTTGCAATAGGCCCTTTTACTGGCGTTGCTGCCCGCTTTGCTGAACAAGTTTGATCATCATATTGGCAATGGCATGCTGCTCTTTCTCATCCGCAACCTTCCAAAGCTCGGCCAATACTTTCTCTTCATCATTTTTTGCATCGACTTCGTTCGCTAGATAGCCACCAATTTGGTAAGCCAGCTCTGAAATGGCTTTTTGATCGTACCCAGCATGTTCTGCATGCTGAAGACGGTCACCAAGAAAGCTTTTCCACTGCTCAAAGTTGTTTAACACTGACATGGTGTCATCCTCCTTTATTTACGTTCATGGTTTAGGATGCACACACATGCTTTATAATATGCACACTTTATGTATACCAAGCACCATTGATTGAAAGCACATGACCGTTAATGTAACTGGATGTCGGGTTGAGCAGAAAAAGAATCGCGCGCGCGACCTCTTCAGGCTTACCGAGCCGACCAGAAGGAATATCTTCGATAAGCGCAGCAGCATCTTCCGGTGAAAAATGCGAAGTCATCGGGGTCTCTATCGCTCCAGGTGCGACGGCGTTCACCGTTAAATAAGAACGTGCCGTTTCTTTAGCAAGGGCTTTGACAAAAGCAATCTGCGCCCCCTTAGCAGCTGAATATACACTTTCCATCGCGCCACCCGTCTCTCCCCAGATGGACGAAATAAAAAGTATACGGGCGTACGAGCATGCTCCTCCTGCCATATATCCAACAAAATGACGCGTCAGTGCTATCGGGGAAATGACATGAACTTGCATTAAAGTCGATATTTCACGTTCTTCAGTATCTTGCAGCAATGCTTCATAATTGTAGCCGGCACAGTGAACGATGACATCGAGACGATCTGGTAAGGCTTCAATGCATTGAGCAGGCCCATTGACGTCTGCCAAATTTGCCTGTATGGATTGAAAATAAACGCCTGTCTCTTTCGCACGCTGCTCAAGCTTTTTCATTTGCGCTTTGTTTTTGTAGTATTGGCCAAACAATTGAAAGGGCTTGTGAAAATACGGCGTCGTGAATAGTTGTTCACACAACGCCGCACCGATGGCCCCGCTCGCACCTGTGACGAGAATACGAACCGGCTCCATCTGATTTACTCCTTTGGTAGCACTTGACACACAGCCATTCCTTCCTTCGTAATCACTTTACGCATCGCTTCTTGAATATCAGAGACAGTGAGCTTTTCAAGAGCAGGAACAATATCAAACAAGTTCATCTTGTTAAACTGGTAGCGGGTAAATTGGTTGGCAATATATTCAGGAGAATTTAACGACCTTAAAAAGCTGCCAATTTTCTTCTTAATAATGAATGATACGCGCCCCTCATCCCATGCTTCTTGCTCAAATGAGATGAGCAGCGTTTCGAGTGCTTCGGCAAGACGATCGGGATGCTTCGTATCACCACCAGCAGAAAGAAAGCCGAAGCCGTCCTCTTGCGTGTAATCAAAGGAAAAGCTTTCATCAATGATTTCTTCCTCTAACATGCGCTCATAAGCTGAAGAGCTTTTGCCAAGCAAGTAATCAAGGCCGACATTGACAGCAATTTCATGCTTTAACATCTCTTCTCCTTGACGAGATGGAGCTGGGTCTTTAAAACCGACTAAGCATTTTGGCGTTTGTACAGCCATATGAATCACCTTGTTTTGCTCGGCGGCTGTCTGAGGCTCTTCCTCGAAGAAACGTTGAACCGGCGGCTGCTCGGTAAACGGCTTCTGCGCTTGATTTGTACGGACTTGGTTAAAAATATCTTCAGGTATGACATTTCCTGTCACGAATAGCACCATGTTGCTTGGGTGGTAAAACGTTTTATAGCACGTATAGAGCAAGTCAGCTGTAATCTTGTCAATCGAGGCAACAGTACCAGCGATATCGACTTGAACTGGATGATGATGATGTAATGCATCAATGAGGCCAAAAAAGAGACGCCAGTCTGCATTATCATTGTACATATTGATTTCTTGGCCGATAATCCCTTTTTCTTTTTCAACCGTTTCTTCCGTAAAGTAAGGGTCTTGCACGAAATCGATTAATGTCTCGAGATTTTCACTGACATTTGATGTCGTAGAAAACAAATACGCTGTTCGTGTAAAGGAAGTAAAAGCGTTCGCACTAGCCCCTTGTTTTGAGAACTGCTGAAAGACATCACCGTCTTCTTTTTCAAACAATTTATGCTCAAGAAAATGGGCAATGCCATCCGGTACGTGTAATGATTCCGTTTGACCGAGCGGAACAAATTTAGAATCAATTGAACCGTATTTAGTAGTAAATGTGGCAAAGGTTTTGTTGAATCCTTTTTAGGCAGGACATACACTTCCAGCCCATTGTCCATCGTCTCATAATAAAGGGTCTCGTCCAGCTGTTGAAAGGTTTTTTCTTGCATCAATTACGCCTCCAGACCTTTTAGAAAATACACCGTATCTAGCGTAGCTTTATTAGCTACAGCGATAATATCATCGTTTTTCACACGCTGAATACCTTCCAGCCAGTTTTCTACAGTACGGTTCGTCCCTGCGACCCGGTTGTTGTAGAGCATTTCAACGATTCCTCGTGGCGTATCCAGCATTTCAAGCAGCTGATTACGGATCATCGCCTTCGTTTGAGCGACCTCAGTTTCTGAAAAACGCCCTTTCTGCATATCTTCCATTTGCTGAATAATGATGTCTCTCGTCTTCGTAAACTGTTCAAACTCGATACCGCTCATCACAAGCAAAAGTCCTTTATGGCTTTCTAACCGGGATGCAGCATAGTACGCGAGACTTTCTTTTTCACGAACATTAATAAATAATTTGGAGTGCGAAAAGCCGCCAAAAATGCCATTCATCACTTGTAAAGCAAAATAGTCGTCTGATGCGTAATCAATTGCTACACGGTAACCTATATTGAGCTTTCCTTGCATGATATCCTGAGCTTCTTGAACGTCTTTCACTTTCGTTGGAGTCACCGGAGCATCAGTAGACTTTAGGGATTGTACCGATCGTTCGTTCGGAAACTGAAAGTGGCGAGAGACAAGCGCTATGACGTCATCTTCCTCGACATCCCCGACGACGTATAAATCCATCTGGTCATTCATGAGCACAGCTTGATACATACGTACCAGTTCAGCCATTTCAAGCTCGCGTATCGCTTGACGTTCTCCATACGGATGAAGGCGAAACACTTCATTGGCGCACATTTCTTCAATAAGACGCACACCCGCATAGCGCATTTTATCATCAAGAATCGCATCGAGACGCTGTATGAGCGCACGTTTTTCCCGCTCGACGATATCTGCCTTAAACTGACCATTGTCCATCGCTGGTCGCAGAAGTACGTCAGAAAGCATTTGGATAGCCGTCTCTAACAATGATGAATCCTCTTTTAAAAACTTCTCATTCACCATGTCGACTCGGAAGGTGATTAAGTGATCATTACCTTTTTTCGATACATCGACATCCAGACGTGCTCCGTACAAACGCTCCAGTTCAGAGCGAAGCGATTTTGTTGTCGGAAACTTTTCGGTCGCACTTTCGAGCACCTGTGCAAGCAATGCCCTTCCGGCGACCGTTTTTTCGTCCAATGGCGCCCTTAGCTTTAAGATCAGCGTATTTGTTTTAAACGAGTCATTTTTTAGTAGGTGGACATGAAAGCCATTCACTTCATGCGCTTTTTCGTTGTATACCTCTAAAGTCATGACATCTCCTCCTCGTCTGTTATTTCATTTCATGAATTGGAAGCTTCGTCCACTGAAGGCTTAGAGACGAGCACTTCCCTTGGTTTACTTCCCTCATAAGGCCCGACGATGTTCCGCTCCTCCATCGCATCGATCAGTCTTGCAGCTCGTGTATAACCAATGCGGAAGCGACGCTGTAGCATCGACACTGATGCCGTTTGCATTTCGGCGATTAAAGACACTGCGTCATCATAAAGCTCATCCTCAACTTCAGACGTGACTTGCTCGGTCTCGTCGGGAATCATTTCTTCCTGATACTGCGCTTTTTGCTGTGTAATGACGTGATTCACGACACGTTCTACTTCATCGTCAGATAAAAATGCCCCTTGCACTCTTGTTGGTCTGGAAGCACCGACCGGTAAAAAGAGCATGTCGCCTCGTCCTAAGAGCTTTTCAGCCCCACCTGAATCTAAAATCGTTCGCGAATCGGTTTGCGAAGAGACGCTAAACGCGATCCGGGACGGGATATTTGCTTTAATGACTCCAGTAATAACGTCTACAGATGGGCGCTGTGTTGCGATAATTAAATGAATGCCTGCTGCCCGTGCCATTTGTGCCAAGCGTGTGATGGCATCCTCTACATCGCTTGAGGCGACCATCATTAAATCAGCTAATTCATCAACAATGACGACGATAAACGGCAAGCTCGGCTGTTGCTCTTCTCTTCCTTCATTTTCACGGCGGATATACTCATTGTACCCTTCTATATTTCGTGTACCCGAATGAGAAAACAAATCGTAGCGCCGCTCCATCTCAGCAACAACCTTTTTAAGCGCTTGTGACGCTTTTTT
The DNA here is from genome assembly GCF_011058155.1 of Litoribacterium kuwaitense. Taxonomy (NCBI): domain Bacteria; kingdom Bacillati; phylum Bacillota; class Bacilli; order Caryophanales; family Bacillaceae; genus Litoribacterium; species Litoribacterium kuwaitense. The sequence continues at coordinate 124,147 of NZ_JAALFC010000003.1, forward strand.
CGGATCGGTTACGACTGGGGCGAGTAAGTGGGGAATGCCGTTATACACATTAAGCTCTACCATTTTCGGATCAATCATCATCATTTTAACTTCATGAGGTTTTGCTCTCATCAATATGCTCACAATGATGCCGTTAACACAGACACTTTTCCCACTCCCTGTCGCACCTGCTACAAGCAAGTGCGGCATTTTGTTTAGTTCGGCCATAATGGCCTCACCAGAGATGTCACGTCCTAACGCCATCATTAAGTGACTGCTTGATTCATGAGCCGCTTTTGTATCCAAAACCTCACGTAAATTGACCATTGCAACTTCTTGATTAGGAACTTCGATACCCACAGCGGATTTTCCTGGGATCGGTGCTTCAATACGAATATCTTTGGCAGCGAGCGCGAGTGCTAAATCGTCATTTAAGTTGACAATCTTACTCACCTTGACCCCTACTTCAGGATAGACTTCATATTTTGTCACAGCCGGGCCTAAATGAACTTTCGTCACCCTAGCGTTTACACCGAAGCTTTGAAAGGTTTTTTCAAGCTTTTTCGCATTGGCAGTCAGTTGCTTTTTTTCTCTTGATTGATTGCTATTTTTAGGCGGCGAAAGTAACGTCATATCAGGTAGCTCATATTGCTTGTTTTCCATTTCTGTTGTTACGAGCTCTGGTGCCGTTCCTTCTGTGTCATGACTTGTAGACACTGCTTCGTCTGACTCTTCCACATCATACGGCGCTAAAACGTCGTGATTACCATGATCTTGCTCTTGGGGCGCGGTTGCGTAGGCGGTTTCTGTGAAATCTTGGATGATTGGAGACTGGTCATTGTCTGATTCAATGGATGCAACATGTTCATTGTCTGATGACTCGACTTGTTCTTCTTTACGCTCAGGCTGTTTCTCCTTTTGCTCCTGTTTCGTCTTTTTCCACTCACGCAAGCTTTCCCTAAAGTTTTCGCGTAAATGTAGAGCGCCTTTCTTCGTCCAACCGGCCAGCTTCCCAAATAAATCGTGGAGCGATTTACCAGATAATAACAGGGCTCCAATTGCAGCTAAGAAGATGGCAAAAATACGTGTCCCGGTAGCCGCAAATAAAAAGTGAAACATCGCATATGCTACAGCGCCGATCATCCCTCCACCAAGCTCAACGGTCGTTTCCTGTGAGGCGATTTCTTGCATGAACAATTCGTATGTATTTCGGATCACTGACGGATCGTTAAATACACCTTCTCTTGAAAGAGCTACGAATAAGCTCACATGACTAAATAAAAGCAAAGACAGCACGATGAGGTACACACCTGATAAACGCTGGGTAAAAAACGCTGGCCACTTGCGTTTGATCATAAAATACAGCGACAAGACAATTCCGCCGATCAGCGGTATGACATACCAGCTTCCTACAAAAAAGCGTAGCAAATCATAGAGTGCTCGGCCTACCGCTCCGAGCTGCGCTGCACTGATGAGGGTCAGTGCCAACAAAAGTAAACCGGCAATCTCAAAATAAAATTGGGAGAGCCAGGCCCGTTTTCGTTTCGTCAGTTTTTTTTTCTTGTTTTTGCCATTAGGTCCCCACCTCTTTATCTCACAAATCCGATAACACGTTTGTGAGTCGTTCATATGTGAAAAGAAAGCAGCCTCCCCTGGCTGCTTTATAAGCATCGTCTTCTTGTGAGTATATCACACAATGGTTAAGGGACTCTATGATTTTGGCAGGAAAGGGAGAATTTGTCCTGGGGCTATTTGCTGATCTATATAATGCTTAGGGTCAGAACTTAGCACTTGGACAACGCGATAGTTTTGCTCCTCAGTCTCTTCGACAAGCAAGGAACAATTTTCCCATTGCACCGTTTTTCGCTTTTGAAATTCTTGAGCGTCTGATTGAAAAATCATCTCTGGAGGGGTAGCGGTGTATAAAATCATTGAATCACCTTCTCTTGCTCAGGCTTTCTTTCATCTATTAAAGACTGAAGCTTCATCAGCGCTGTTCCAACACCACCGACTTCATCAATCAGCCCATAATCAACTGCGTCTGCACCGACGACGTTTGTCCCAATATCTCTCGTCAAGTTTCCTTTTGATAGCATTAGCTCTTTAAACTTCTCTTCTTCAACATTGGAATGGGACGTAACAAAATTAATCACACGTTCTTGCATTTTGTCCAAATATTCAAAGGTTTGTGGTACACCGATGACGAGGCCGGTTAAACGAATGGGGTGAATCGTCATCGTTGCTGTCTCTGCAATCATTGAATAATCGGTGCTGACAGCAATAGGGACCCCTATACTATGCCCGCCACCAAGGACAATTGAGACACTCGGCTTATTCATCGAAGCGATCATTTCCGCAATCGCTAACCCTGCTTCAACATCTCCACCGACCGTATTTAGTAAAACGAGCAGTCCTTCAATTTTTGGGTTTTGTTCAATCGCTACAATTTGCGGAATGAGGTGCTCATATTTCGTCGTTTTATTTTGTGGAGGGAGCTGAAGATGCCCTTCAATTTGCCCAATAATATTCAAACAGTGAATGTTGGAATCGGGTGCGTTCGGCACATTGGTTTGACCAAGCTGCTGAATTTTAGACATAATGCTGTCAGATGGAGTCCCTTCCTTTGATTCATCTTCATTGGGCTGCTGTTCTTCATTAGATGTTGCTTTCGTGACCATGGAATCACCCTTTTCCTATTTTGCCTGTAGTATGAACGTTTGTCAGGAAAACATACGAAACCTTTTTAAGACTGAACATAAAAAGAGTGCAGACAACAATTTGCATCACATTGTCTACACTCTCATATGAGCTATATTGATTAAAATGACTTCGGTTATTGCGTCATTTTTTCCCTAAAATGGTTTGCAAGAGCTCACGCTCGTCGTTTGTTAAGGGCGTGAGTGGCAAGCGTACGCTACCTACATCGAGGCCACACAACTGTAATGCCGTTTTTACTGGAACCGGATTTGGTGCAATAAACAGTGCTTTCATGAGCGGGGATAGCATGCGATGAATTCGCGCCGCTTCGACGGTGTTGCCACGCTGAAACGCAGTAAGCATATGGTCTAACTCTTCTCCAACGATGTGAGAAGCAACGGAAACAACACCTTTAGCACCGACAGCGGCCATTGGCAAGGCTAAATCGTCGTCTCCACTGTAAACATTCACACCAGGCACTCGAGAAATCAGCTCCGAGACTTGTGCCAAGTCCCCACTCGACTCTTTTACAGCAAAGACATTGGGCAAAGAGCAAATGGCCGCGAGACCATCGACGGAGAGCTTAACGCCAGTGCGCCCGGGAATGTGGTAAAGCATCATTGGCAGTTGTACAGCGTTCGTCACCGCAGATATGTGCTGTAATACACCTTCTTCATTTGGCTTATTATAATAGGGAACGACGCACATGAGACCATCGACGCCCGATTGCTCCGCTTTCTTAGCCATTTCAATCGTTTCACGAGTGTTGTTCGTTCCAACACCAGCAATAACAGGAATTCTTCCACCGGTCTCTTTTACAACATGCGTCCAGAGTGCTACTTTTTCTTCTTTTGTCAAAGTTGGCGATTCGCCCGTCGTTCCTGTCACGACGAGCGCCGACGTTTTTTTTCTAATCAACCAATCAATCAGTTGACTAATTTTTTGGAAGTCTACGTTCCCCTTGCCATCAAAAGGGGTCGCCATTGCCGTAAGCAAGTGACCGACATCCATGAATAACACCCCTTTCTCTTTCATCTTAAACCCCTCTATACGCTACCCAAATGCTAGACACGTAACGTTTCATCTTCATCATCTGCGATTCGCTTATCTCGAAAAGAAGACAAAAAGGTTTTGTGTAAGGCATTGACGGCTTTCTCTAGGTGAACACCGTCTACGAGCACCCAAATGGTCGTATGAGAGTCAGCGGATTGTAAAATCTCAATCCCTTCACCGCTTAACGATTGAACGATCGTCGAAATAACGCCAGGCACCCCTGTCATCCCTGCACCGACTGCCGATACTTTAGCGCAATTTTTTCTAATACGTGGTGATAACCCAAGGGACTTTAGCAGCGTCTCTGTTCGTAATGTTGCTTCTTTTTGAACGGTATAGGTAACAGTCCGAGGCGTAATGGAAATAAAATCAACGGAAATCCCTTGATCAGCCATTGCCTTGAAGATGTCCGCCTGCGGTAACCTTTGTTCCTCTTCAGCAACGACCGTGATTTGTGATACATCAGCTACATGAGTGATGCCTGTTACTACGTTGTCATGCACATCAGTTACACGATCGGTCGGCTTGACAAGTGCCGTTACGAGCGTTCCTGGCGCTTCTGAGTGAGTCGACCGAACACGAATCGGAATTTTTGCCTGCATCGCAATTTCTACCGCTCTTGGATGAATCACCTTTGCTCCCTGGTAGGCCATATTACAAATTTCTGTATACGTGACCATCGGTAAAGGTCTGGCATCTTTAACGATGCGTGGATCTGCTGTCATGACTCCTTCGACATCCGTGAATATGTCAATCCAATCCGCGCCTAGCGCCGCACCGAGGGCGGACGCAGACGTATCACTGCCACCACGTCCTAATGTCGTTACGTTTCCTTCCTCATCCATACCTTGAAAACCAGCGACAACAACACAGTCATACGTTTCAAATGCAGATGTCACCTGGTCACAGCACATTTCTGTAATTTTCGCATCACCAAAATCGCTCGTCGTTTTAAATCCTGCTTGCGCACCCGTCATCGCCACTGCAGAAATGCCGCGCGCTTTTAACAAGTCTTGGAAAACGACAGACGAAATAATTTCTCCACATGATGCCATTAAATCCATCGCTCTGGCGTCGGTTTCAGAGGACAATAGGCTAAGCAGTGTATCGGTAGCATACGGCGCTCCCTTGCGCCCAATGGCTGAAACGACGACCACGACCTTATACCCTTCTGCTAACGCTCTTTTCACATGAGCCACAGCTTTTTGCCGTGACGTTTCGTCTTTGACGGACGTGCCACCAAATTTTTGCACAATTACCTTAGCCATTCACTACACACCTTCACTTTGACTTCATGAGACCGAGCTCGATCATTTTTTCAGCAATTTGCACAGAGTTTAACGCTGCACCTTTTAAGAGATTGTCTGCTACGACCCACATGTGAATGCCATTGTCTACATTTAAATCTTTACGGATACGCCCGACAAACACGTCATTTTTTCCAGCAGCCATCGCAGGCATCGGATATTCTTGTGACGCTGGGTCATCCTGCAAAGTGACTCCGTCCGCATCGCGTAATAGGTTTTGCACTTCAGATGCGCCAACACGGTCTGCTTCAGTTTCAAAATAAACAGATTCAGCATGCCCGGATTCAATCGGCAAACGGACGCATGTCGCTGCAACTGATAAACTTTCGTCTTGGAGAATTTTTTTCGTTTCATTGATCATTTTCATTTCTTCAAATGTATAACCATTATCTTGAAAGAGATCGATTTGCGGAATGGCGTTAAATGCAATTGGAAAATGGCGCTTATCTCCGCCAGCTGGAAGTACGCTAGCTGACGGCGTTTTTCCTTCTAAGACAGCTGCTGATTGTTCCTTCATCTCTTCAATGGCTTCGGTTCCTGCTCCTGAAACTGCTTGGTATGTCGACACGATCACGCGCTTCAGACCAAACTTCTCCTGAATCGGCTTTAACGCCGCGACCATTTGGATCGTTGAACAGTTTGGATTGGCGATAATTCCTTGATGATCCTTCAACGCGTCTGGGTTTACCTCAGGCACTACGAGGGGTACATCTTGATCCATTCTGAAAGCACTCGTATTATCGATCACAACAGCACCGCGTTTGACGGCTTCTTTCGCCAGCTTTTTGGAAACAGATCCTCCTGCGCTGAACAAAGCAATATCTACGCCTTCAAAAGCTTCAGGCGTAGCCACTTGTACTTCATACGTTTCGTTATTATATATTCGTTTTTTTCCAGCAGAACGCTCGGAAGATAGCAATGTCAGCTTCCCGACAGGAAATTGTCTTTTTTCTAATGTTTCAAGCATTGTTTGGCCAACGGCGCCAGTCGCACCCACGACAGCCACATGGTAAGTTTGTTGTTCGTTCATGGAATTCTCCTCTCAAGTATGAAAAACGTAGTTTTCGCTATTGTTCTACACGTATTTTATCATAGCTTGATAGACAAGCAAACGCCCCAAACGAAGGGGCTTTGCTACAACCTGCCGACAAACGCTTTCATCCGTCACTACTTGGCTGACCTTCCTCTCATCAACCGATGCCCTTTTCGAGCCTTTGACGCGTCAGCGCTCCTTGGCTGACAAGCGTTTTTAAGCTAGGCTGAAAATGAATAGAGAGTTATGCAACAGACGCTACAAAGTACGGAAGATATCGATAATAAACTTTATCTGCATTCTGGAGCAAACGTGCTAAGCGATAAGGGCTTTTCTGTCACCTTCATACCAAATTGTCAACTGGCAGCTTCGGCTTTTATTTATTTTCTACAAGCACAGGCTGGTGTTGTCTGCCTTCAAGCGCCGCTTCCACAGCAGGAAGTAACTCTGACATTCGAGCGACAAGTGAAGTCGGTTTTTTCAGCGGATCATCCTGCCCAAAAGGGATAAAATAAATATGCTTGGCAGTCATTAATTTCATCAAATTCGTCCCATTGAGTCCAAGCGCATCATTGGTAGAAATACCGAGCACGACAGGCTTACGATTACGGAGCGTCGCTTTAGCAGCCATGAGTACTGGAGAATCCGTCATCGCGTTTGCAAACTTACTTAACGAATTCCCGGTTAATGGGGCGACGACCATACAGTCTAGCGGATGCTTTGGACCTAAAGGCTCCGCACCGACAATCGAATCAATCACTTTTTGCCCTGTCGCTTCTTCAATTTTTTCAACCCATTCTCCAGCCTTGCCAAAGCGTGTGCTCGTCATGACAAGGGTTGGCGTAACAACTGGTACGACGGTCGCCCCTTCATCCATTAAAGATTGTAATTGCGGCAGCACTTCTTCATACGTACAATGCGAGCCGGTCATTCCAAATCCGATTCGCTTTCCTTTTAACCTCACAAACGTTCCTCTCCTTTCACTGGTGGTTTCGGCTCAAGCAGCTGAGAGAGTACTTTTGCAAGAATTTGACCGGCTGTTTTTGGTGCGACAATTCCGGGCAGTCCCGGTGCCAGCAATGCTTTAATGCCTTTTTCCTCGGCGTATTTAAAATCAGTTCCTCCTGGCTTAGAGGCAAGGTCAACAATGAGAACATTCTCAGGCATGGAATCTAAGACGTCCTTACTTAGAATGAGAGAGGGAATGGTATTAATACAAACGTCAACATCTTGTAAATAAGCGGCACGGTCATCGATGTGAAATGGCTTGTGTCCACTCTCTTCAATTCGAGCTAAATGCGCCGAACTTCGCGCTGCACAACGGACATCTGCTCCGAGGGAACGAAATGTTCTAGCGACAGTAATTCCAGTTCTTCCCCAGCCTAATACGGCGACCTTTGCCGAATGAATGGTTTGATCGGTATGTTGAATGACCATCATCACCGTTCCTTCAGCCGTCGGTATAGAATTATAAATTGCCACATCATCGCGATCAAAAAGTGGCACGAGCTGGCGACCTGCCTCTTTACAGAGTGTTTTTAATTTCTCACTAGCAATGCCGGTAAACACTTGACAATGGTTCGGCGTTTGTTCGATATGTTCTTTCGTTAATGTTAGAGGACCGTCGGAAAAAATCGTTTCAACTGTTCCATCTTTTTGCAATCCTGAAACAGGGAGGATAATGGCGTCAACATCAGAGAGGGAAAATTCTTTGATGTCTCGTTTTGTTGCTCCCGCAAGCGTGACATCAAGCTGATCATAGCCAAATAGACTCATGCGACAGCCATTTTCATGCAAGCGGCGTACGACTTCAAGTTGGCGAGCATCTCCGCCGTACAGCGCAATATGCTTTCCTGCACTCATCACATCACCTTCTTTTTTACTTTCCCATTCACTTTCAGCAGGGTTACGTTCACCCATAGTGTATGGATAAAAGCCTTAGAAGGTGATTCGTCCTAGCCGGATTTATGCTCGATTTCGATGATAATCATATCTTTACCAATCCGTTGAATCTGGTCCCATCGCAATGTGTGTATCGATTCTGATTTTTTCAATCCCCACATTCGGTATTGCGGCAAATACACGTTCACAATTTCTCCTGTTTGCTCGTCCAGCTCAATATCTGCATCGCCGATCATACCGAGGCGTTGTCCGTTCGTCACATCAATCATTTCTTTACGTCCCAATTCACTAAACCGCATGCGTGTCCCCTCTTTTCCTATGTTCTTCTTATATAAACGTATGTGATGCGCCGACAATTCATTCTTTTCAAAGATGCACAAAAAAGCGTTCCTCCCTAAAGAAAGAACGCCAAAAGTGTTTATTAGGATTTTCCTGCTTTCCTCGCCAAGCTTAAAACATACTAGATGAACATGAACGATAAGAAGGCAGAGATGAATGACATCTTTTTAAGGGGACACAATCGCAATCGCTGGTTCTTTTGTTAAACATTGCTCAACAAACCTATGCAGTTCATCAAAGGTGACTGCTTCTAGTCGTGAAATAAACGACTCCACCGTCTGTGGCTGGCCTAATAACAGTTCGTTCTTACCATTTTGCTCCATCCGGCTGTCTGTACCTTCAGACGATAATAAAATATGTCCTTTTAACTGCTCTTTTTGTGCTGCTAATTCGTCAAGCGTTATTCCATGTAAGACGAGCTGACGTACATTGTATTCGATCGCTTCTTTCAGTTCGTCAAGCTGATCGTTGGCGACCCCCGCATAAATTGTAAATAATCCTTGATCTTCGTAGGTAGAGAAATAGGAGTAAACGGAATAAGCGAGTCCCCTGTCTTCACGGATATGTTGAAAAAGACGACTGCTCATACTTCCACCAAGGAGATTATTGACAATGGCCAGCGGATAAATCGCTTCACTTTGACTAGAAACAGCTTCAAACCCGAAACAAACGTGCGTTTGCTCGGTTTCTTTTTGCCGATTGATTTGTTTTGGTGTAAAAATGGCTTCTTCATGTAAACAAATGTCGCTTTCCATACTTGGAAATGAAGAAAATGATTCGCCGATTTCCGTAATGAACTCAGGAGAGTAATGTCCCGCGACAGAAATAACGACGCGCTGTGGCTGATACGTATTTCGTTGAAATTCACTGACGGTTTTTGCTGTGAATGTGCTGACTGTTTGCTCGCTTCCAAGAATGGAACGGCCGAATGCTTGTTCTGGATATGCCGCTTCCATCAACAGGTCGTGTACGAGCTCATCCGGCGTGTCTTCATACATTTTAATTTCTTCATAAATAATTTGTTTTTCCTTTTCAATATCTGCCGTGAGAAACTGAGAATGAAAGAACATATCCGCTAAAATCTCTAATGCCTGATTAGCATGTGTGTCAATCACTTTCGCGTGAAGGCACGTATATTCCTTTGTCGTAAAAGCATTGATTTGACCACCAATCCGGTCAAATTGTTCAGCAATGTCGCGAGCCGAGCGAGATGCTGTACCTTTAAAAAGCATATGTTCAACAAAATGCGCCATCCCACTTAGGTGAGAAGGCTCATGGCGCGAACCGACATGAATCCAAATACCAATGGATACTGAACGAGTGAACGGCATTGGATCAGAAACGATGCGAACGCCATTCGACAGCGTGTGTGTTTTAACCAAGAAAAATCCCCCTATTGCATGTAAAAGCGCCGCAAAAACGCGGCGCGTAATTTTTCATAAAAGACAACGTTTATTCTACCAGCGTTTGATTTAAAAGTCATCTAGCAAGAGCGAAACGACTTCTTGGCTTTTTCTTTGCTCAGAAAGGACATCTGAAATATTAGAAATCCGTAAGTCCTTCGCCTGTATTTGCTTAATCATCGGGCGTAATCCTTTTGTGACTGCTTCTGTCGGATGCATGAGAACAATGGCACCTGGATGGATTTGCTCACTCACTCGTGCAGCCATTTCGTCTGGATTAGGATTTTTCCAATCGATCGTGTCGACGCTCCATAGAACCGTTCTCATGTTTTCTTCTGCAGCAGCTTGTATCGTTAGATCATTATAACCTCCGCTTGGCGGACCAAACCATTGCGGTTTATTTCCTAAAACCGCTTCAATCACTTCATTCGTTTTTGATATCTCCTGACGAGCCGCCTCCAAGCTAAGTCGTTCCATCTGCGGATGACTGTACGAATGGTTGCCAATAGAATGACCGTCTTGAGCGATCATGCGGGCGAGCTCCATGTTTTCCTTCGTCCAACGTCCTTCTAAAAAGAAGCTCACGCGAAGACCTTCTTCGCGAAGGATTTGGAGAATATCTGGAATATACTCATTTCCCCACGCGACGTTTACGATAAAAGCAACCATCGGCTTATCAGGATGCCCTTTATACACAGGTGCTGGCGGTAGATCACTTAGCGTCACTTGAGGTGGGACCTCTTTAAAAACGACGAGGTTTTCTTGAAAGCGTTGTTTTTTCTTCATTCGTTCTAACGATGCATCTACGTCTACTTCTAAGCCGTTCAACCCTGGTATCGCTTTCCATACACGATCGACAACCGCATTCTTTGGCGGAATGTTCACTTTATCTGCGTGTGCTTCAATTTGCTCTCTTAAACGACTCTCACTGTCAGTCGCTGTAACGAGCACGGTCTCCCCATTTTTTAATGTCTGTATATAATAATCGACAGGTGATGAAAAGAGGACGGCCAGCATCCCTACACATAGCACTGTAAAAACCAACCATGACATTAAATTTCGTTTCATGTCCATGCCTCCTGATGTACTTTATGCATCAAGGGGACAAGGTAGACCAAAAAAGCATTTAAAAAGAAGCTAGTGCTCTAGCTTCTGTCTCATTACGCATTATTGTTGTCGGCTTCTTTTTTCTTCTGTTCCTTTAAAACCACTTTGCGGGACAAATTCACACGGCCTTGACGGTCAATCTCGGTCACCTTAACGAGAATTTCATCTCCAATGGAGACAACGTCCTCCACTTTGCCAATCCGTTCTTCAGCAAGCTCAGAAATATGGACGAGCCCATCCTTACCATTAAACAGTTCTACGAAAGCACCGAACTTTTCAATTCGCTTTACTTTTCCTAGATACATTTGACCGACTTCGACTTCGCGGACGAGATCTTCGATGATTTGCTTCGCTTTCTCGTTTTGCGCTTGGTCAAGTGATGAAATATAAATTGTTCCATCCTGTTCAATGTCGATTTTAACGTCCGTTTCCTCAATGATTTTATTGATTTGCTTACCATTGGCCCAATAACGTCACGAATTTTATCTTTATTGATTTGGGTGATCAAAATTTTAGGAGCGTATGCAGAAAGTTGTTCGCGTGGACTGCTCATGACAGACGTCATATGGTTCAAAATTTGCATTCGACCTTTTTTCGCCTGTTGCAACGCTTCTTCTAAAATCTCTCTCGATAAGCCTTCAATTTTAATGTCCATTTGAAGTGCCGTCACACCGTTACTCGTTCCAGCAACTTTAAAGTCCATGTCGCCAAGGGCGTCTTCCATCCCTTGAATATCGGTTAAGATCGTGTAATGGTCCCCTTGCTTTACGAGTCCCATCGCAATACCTGCCACAGGCGCTTTGATTGGAACACCTGCATCCATCATTGCCAATGTGCTTGCGCAAATGCTTGCTTGAGATGTTGAACCGTTAGATTCTAGCACTTCAGAAACGAGACGAATTGTGTACGGGAACTCTTCTTTCGTCGGAATTACCTGCTCTAGCGCACGTTCGCCAAGCGCTCCGTGACCAATTTCCCGACGCCCTGGTGCACGAATTGGTCCAGTTTCCCCAACACTGTATTGTGGGAAGTTATAATGGTGCATAAACCGCTTGGACTCTTCAATGCCAAGTCCGTCAATAATTTGCACATCTCCGAGCGGACCAAGGGTACACACGCTTAATGCCTGGGTTTGTCCACGTGTAAACAGTCCAGATCCGTGTGTTCTAGGCAATTTAGAAACTTCAGAGGAAAGCGGACGGATTTCATCAATCTGACGGCCATCCGGACGGATTTTTTCGACCGTGATTAAGCGCCGAACTTCTTCTTTCACCATTGTGTCCATATACGTTTTCGCTTGCTTAACAAACGCTTCGTCTTGTTCTTCGGCTTCAAGCTCATCAATGACAGCGCTTTTGACGTCGTCAATCGCTTGCTCGCGTTCTTTCTTTTCATGAACTTGAACAGCTTTCACGAGATTCTCTTTTGCCATTTCGATCACGCGTGCCTGTACAGCTTCATCGATCGTGAACAGCTCAACGTCACGTTTCTCTTTGCCACACGCTTTTTGAACTTCTTCTTGGAAATGAGTGAGCTTTTTAATTTCTTCATGACCAAAAAGGATCGCTTCTAGCATAATGTCTTCAGGGACTTCATTCGCTCCAGCCTCGACCATGTTTACAGCATCTTTCGTACCAGCCACGGTAAGGTCAATGTCGCTCATTTCCAATTGCTCTTGAGTCGGATTTATGACAAACTGACCGTCGATACGACCGACGCTCACTCCGGCAATGGGCCCTTGGAAAGGAATGTCTGACAAAGTTAGCGCTAACGAAGAGCCAAACATTGCAGCCATTTCAGAAGAGCAGTCTTGATCGACACTCATGACCGTACTAATGACTTGCACTTCATAGCGAAAACCATCAGGGAATAAGGGACGAATAGGGCGATCGATGAGGCGACTTGCTAAAACAGCTCTTTCACTTGGACGACCTTCACGTTTGATAAACCCACCAGGTATTTTACCTACTGCATATAAACGTTCTTCATAATTCACGGTCAACGGAAAAAAAGGCAAATCTTTCGGCTCGTTTGAAGCTGTGACAGCCGACAAGACGACCGTGTCTCCATAACGCACGAGTACGGAACCATTGGCCTGATTGGCAAGCTCACCTACTTCAACCTGTAAGGTTCGCCCTGCCCATTCCGTAGAATATACTTGTTTCTCGTATTTCATTCGATTTTCTAACTCCTCTCGATCCATATTTCATCAGATCCGTATCCGGGATTGTTATTAGTGTTACCAATTGAGGCTGATCTAACAAAATGAGGATATGTATGATCCACTTTAGCACTGTGCGCTTTTTTGAAAATAGCGAAAAAGCGGGTGTAACCACCCGCTTTTCTGTCTTATCGGCGCAAGCCTAGTTTTTGGATCAGTTCACGGTAGCGAGTCACGTCTTTCTTACGAAGGTAGTTTAACAAGTTACGGCGTTTACCTACCATTTTCAAAAGTCCGCGGCGTGAGTGATGGTCTTTCTTATGTTCACGCAAATGCTCATTTAATGAATTGATCTGTTCAGTCAGGACAGCGATTTGCACTTCTGGAGATCCTGTGTCTTGCTCATGCGTTTTATATTGTGCAATGATCTCGTTTTTGCGCTCTTGTGTTAATGCCATCCGTTCCACCTCCTTTTATTTCAAATCCCCATTCCCCTAGCATTCGTCGGTGACTCAAAATGCCAAGCAAAGGTTCAGGGTTAAGGATACCGATTTTTCAAGAAAAATGCAAGTAAAATAAGACATGTTCAGTCATTCGTAACATCTCTGCTCTTTAATACTTCGCAACAATCTCTTGTGCAGTTAAACGATCATGATGAAGTTGCTGAATTAATGCATCGACAGAAGGGAATTTTCGTTCTGGACGCAAAAACGTGAGCCACTCTATCGAAACGTGCTCTCCGTAAATATCCTGTTCAAAATCGAACAGATGAACTTCTACTGTCGGTACACCTTCCTCCTCATTATGAAAGGTCGGCTTATAGCCTACGTTACACATGCCACCACGTACGCCGTTAAATGCTGCTGAGTGAACTTTAACAGCATAAACACCTTTCCCGGGAACAAAGCTTTCGGGCATTGGCTCGATATTCGCTGTCGGAACCCCGATCGTCTTTCCTCGCCCTTCTCCACGCGCAACTGTTCCAGAGAGGGTATAAGGCCTACCAAGTAATCGCTTCGCTTCTTCAACATTTCCCGATTGAATGAGACCGCGGATGCGCGTTGAACTGATTTTCTCTTTAGTATCTAATTGCTCTTGAACAACCTCTACGTCAAAATTATTGCCAGCATAGCTTTTAAGCGTGTCCACTGTGCCTAATCCTTTATGGCCAAAAGTAAAATCAAACCCCGCCGTGACAAATACAGCCTGTAGGTCGATGAGATAATGCTGAATAAATGCTTCTGGACGCAACTGTGCTAACGATTGATCAAATGTAACAATAAATAATTCATCCACACCGCATGCTTCAATTAAGGCTGCTTTTTCAGAGGGGGAAGTCAAGTATTGCACATGTCGATTTCCTTGCAAAACAACAGAAGGATGTGGATCAAACGTGAGCACTGCACTGCGTATGTTTCTTCGTTTTGCTTCTGCTACCGCCGTTTCAATGACTTTTTGATGCCCTATATGTACACCATCAAAAAACCAAGTGCCATCGCTTTTGGCTGCATCATTTCTGTCGTCCATTCTGATGGGAAGGTTGTATAATACGTATTCATCGGTCGGTCCACCTTTTTATTAGCTTGGCTTAAAGCACAATGATTTTTTCTGGTTTGACCATCCCCTCTTTTTCTGAATGGTGCCGGTAGATGGCAATCCATTCCTGCGACTCTGCCTCAACGATGAGTCGCTCTTGAAATGAAGGGAGAAGATCCTTTGAAAGAACGGCGCCATTGCGAATTTTTTCAGCGAGATTGGCCGAAGGAACAAAAACTGGCCATGCCTCTAGCGCTTTCGTTAACGGTGTTAATTCATAATCACCTTTCTCTATGGTGGCAAACGTCACGCAATCTTGCAATAAAAAAGGACCGGATCGCGTCCTGATGAGTGAATGCATGTGTGCAGGAACCCCGAGAGCTCGACCGATATCAGTCGCCAATGTTCTAATATACGTTCCTTTAGAGCAAGTCACATCAATTGTAAACATCCACTGCCCGTCTTTATCATAAAGCGGTTCAACTAGTTCGATGTCTTTAATGACGATGTTACGTTTTGGTCGCTCTACTTCAATCCCTTGCCGCGCATATTCATATAATCGTTTTCCCTTTACTTTTACGGCAGAATACAGGGGCGGGATTTGTGTCATCGAACCTTTAAATCGTTCTAAGGTTGACATAATATTCATTTCGTTAACTTGTGATTTCGTGAGCTCTACCTTCTCAACGATTTCTCCTTCTGCATCCTCGGTTGTCGTTGAGGTGCCAAGCGCAATAACTGCTTGGTACGCTTTATCTGACTCTGTTAAGTATTCGACAACTTTTGTCGCCTTACCAAGACAGATGGTGAGTACACCAGTCACCCCTGGATCAAGTGTTCCAGTATGTCCAGCCTTCTTCGTCTGTAAAAGGCGTTGAACCTTTGAGACACATTGTCTAGACGTTATACCGGCTGGCTTATGTAAGAGGAGAATTCCATCCATCTATTGTGTCGTCCTTTCTTTATCTTACTAAAGAGAGCATTGTCTTAGATCAAGCTGTGTCAGTCCACTGACAAACGCTCGCATCCGATCACTCACTCGGTTCACTTAACTTGAAACGTAAAATGACAGCGTTCTAGACTGAACAGAACTTTGTGCTTAAAAAAATGTAGACAAAGTCTAGCTGACTTTGTCTACACTCTTAAAACAGGATAAAAACCACTTGACTACTGATTTTTATCATTTAAATCGGCAAGCAAATGCTCAATTCGGTTGCCGTATTCGATGGATTCATCAAATTCAAATGTCAGTTCTGGCGTTTTTCTGAGACGAATGCGCTGGCCTATTTCAGAGCGAATAAATCCTTTCGCTTTCAAGAGGCCTTGTAGTGTATCTTGCTTTTTTTCATCGTCTCCAAGCACAGAAATGTAAACAGTCGAGAGTTGGAGATCACCGGAGACCTCAACATCAGTTACGGTCACAAAACCAACCCGCGGGTCTTTAATTTTCCGGCTTAAAATATCGCCTAACTCTTTTTTCATTTGCTCAGCTACACGATTTGCGCGAAGATTTCCCATCGTAGTCCACCTCTCTTTTCAATCCGAACCCCGATACATCATTGAAAACCTCGGAGAACAATGCGGGCATCCAGCGTTGCTTGATCATCTAACCAAGACAGCGCTGTATCAAGGTCCCTTTCGAGGGGCCGCCTTTCATGACCAACTGCTACAATCGTCAGCTCAGCTCGTTGCCAAAGGTCATGATGCCCTGTCTCCGTAGCCGCCATGTGTACCACTTGCCCTAAACGAGACAGAATGGGTCGAATCACCGCACGTTTTTGTTTAAGCGAATGACAATCGTATAAATGACAATCTAAAACGAGGACCGCAATCATGCGCGCTTAACTTCTTGCATCGTATACACTTCAAAAATGTCGCCCTCTTTAATGTCATTAAATTTCTGTACGGTAATACCACATTCATATCCTTGGCTGACTTCTTTTGCGTCATCTTTAAATCGCTTCAACGTATCGATATGACCTTCGAAGATAACGACGCCATCCCGGATCACACGAATACCAGCGTTTCTAGATATCTTTCCTTCAAGGACATAACACCCGGCAATGGTACCGACCTTCGATACTTTAAAGGTTTCCCGGACTTCCGCCTGACCAATCACGATTTCTTCATATTCAGGATCTAAGAGACCTTTCATTGCTGCTTCAATCTCTTCAATCGCCCGATAAATCACGTTATGCTGTCGGATGTCGACATTTTCAAGCTTAGCCGTTTGTCTTGCATTTGTATCTGGTCTTACGTTAAAGCCAATCACAATCGCATTGGAGGCAGATGCCAAAATAATATCTGATTCAGTGATTGCACCAGCACCGGTATGAATAATATTGATTTTAACACCTTCAACGTTGATCTTTTGTAGTGATGCAGCCAAAGCTTCGACCGAGCCTTGTACGTCCGCTTTTACGATCAAGTTGAGCTCTTTCATTTCACCTTGTTTAATCTGTTCAAACAGGTCATCAAGGCTAATACGTGATTTCTCGCCACGATCTTTGTCAAGCTGCTTCTGCGCTCTTGCCTCACCTACTTGACGCGCTGTTTTTTCGTCGTTAAAGACGATAAATGGATCACCCGCAAGAGGCACTTCGTTAAGCCCAGTAATTTCAACAGGTGTTGAAGGTCCAGCTTCTTTAATTCGTCGCCCTAGATCGTTTACCATTGCGCGCACACGACCGGACGTATTTCCAACGACGAGCGCATCTCCAATACGAAGTGTTCCTTTTTGGACAAGCAATGTTGCGACCGGACCGCGTCCTTTATCAAGCTCTGCTTCAATGACGGAACCTGCTGCTCTTCGATTTGGATTTGCTTTATATTCTTCAACTTCAGCCATTAAGAGAATCATTTCGAGAAGATCATCAATCCCCTCACGATTGACGGCCGACAGTGGCACGAAAATCGTCTCGCCGCCCCATGCTTCTGGAACGAGTTCATGCTCTGTTAATTCCTGCATAACGCGATCAGGATTGGCCGCTGGTTTATCCATTTTGTTAACAGCAACAATGATAGGTACTTCCGCTGCCTTCGCATGGTTGATCGCTTCAACGGTTTGTGGCATGACGCCGTCGTCTGCCGCAACGACGAGCACTGTAATATCGGTGACTTCTGCACCACGTGCACGCATCGTCGTAAACGCGGCATGTCCAGGCGTATCAAGGAAGGTAATTTTTTTATTGTTTTCCTCAATTTGATATGCGCCAATATGCTGTGTGATCCCGCCAGCTTCAGAGTCTGTAACTTTTGATTTTCGAATAGCATCTAATAGCGTCGTTTTTCCATGGTCGACGTGTCCCATGATCGTAACGACGGCTGGACGGATCTCTAACTGCTCTTCGCGATCCTCTTGATCATGTGTCGCTAAATCTGTTGTGTCGATAACCTCTTTCACTTCAACCTCAAAGCCATTTTCTTCGGCGATTAACGTAATTGTATCCGTATCGACATCTTGATTGATCGTTGCCATAATGCCGAGCTGCATTAACTGTTTAATTAATTCAGCTGGTTCTTTTTTCATTTTTTCTGCCAATTGCCCTACCGTCATATTGCCACTGACAGATATTTTTTTCTCAACTGGCGCTTTTGCTTTTGCCTTACTTTTTCCTTTATTTCCATCTGAATGGTTTGGTCGTTGCGCCTGCCCACGATGTTTACCTTGCTGTTTTACGTTTCCACGCTTCTTCCCATTGTTACCGCCCTGTCCTGCGTTAGACGGACGATTTTTTTGCTGAGGCGCCTTCCCCTGGCTCTCTGCTTTTGCTCCTTGCTTATTCGTTGCTGGAGCTGTTGATTTTTGAGGCTTCTTCGTTTTTTCGTCTAGTTTTTTTACAACTGTTTCATCGATTGTGGACATGTGATTGGCCACCTCCACATTTAATGACTTTAATGTCTCAATAACTTGTTTACTCGATAGATTATTTTTTTTGGCGTATTCATATACACGTAATTTACTCATCGATTCACCTCCGGTTGTTTTCATCGAACAACGACAACATTTTTTCTGCAAATCCCGGTTCGATGATTGCGGCAACGACGCGCTCGTGTTTTCCAAAAGCATGCCCAAGCTCATACCGAGTCTCGACGTAACGAATGGGCACACTATAGTAATTACACTTATCTTGAATTCGCTTGAGCGTCGTTTCTGACGTATCCTTTGAAAGAACGACGAGGCGAGCACGTTTTTGCTTAATTTCAGAAAGCACTTGCTCTTCACCGGTGACACAACGGTTTGCTCTAAAAGCTAACCCTAATAAATCGCCGATTCGCTTATTCATACGCGAGCCCGCTCTAACAACTGCTCATAGATAGCATCAGGTACGTCAGCTTTTAAATGATTAGCAAGTAAGTTCTTTTTACGAGCCTTTTCGATCGCTTCTTGATCCAAAGTTAAATATGCACCACGGCCCGATTTCTTACCAGTTTCATCGATGACGATGTCACCTTCCGGCGTACGGACAATGCGCACTAGCTCTTTTTTTGGTACAAGCATTTGAGTCGCAATACATTTTCTCATAGGTACTTTTTTTTGTTTCATCAAACCATCCCCCTCCCGATATGCCTCACTAAAGGCTTTAATCGATTGGTTCTCCTCCAAAGCTTGATGACTGCTGCTCGTCACTAAGGGTTTCTGTCAGCAAAGGCTCATCATCTGTAAGCAGACCTGCATCCCTTGCATCGGTTTCGCTTTTAATATCAATCTTCCAACCCGTTAATTTTGCAGCTAGACGGGCATTTTGTCCTCGTTTACCGATCGCAAGTGAAAGTTGATAATCCGGCACAATGACCGTTGTCGCTCGTTCTTCTTCATTTACGATGACCTTTAACACGCTTGAAGGACTTAAAGAATTGGCGACATAGACCACTGGATCTTCAGACCAACGAACAATATCAATTTTTTCGCCTTTTAGCTCATCGACGATTGCTTGCACGCGCTGCCCTCTTTGACCAACACAGGAGCCAACCGGATCAATATCTGCCTCTTCTGCATGAACAGCAATTTTAGACCGCTCGCCAGCCTCTCTTGAAACCGATTTGATTTCAACAATGCCTTCATATATTTCTGGAACTTCTAATTCAAATAAGCGCTTTAATAGACCTGGATGAGTTCTGGAAACATAAATTTGCGGACCTTTAGTCGTTTTTTCAACTTTTGTCAAAAACACTTTAAGCCGTTCATGCGTGGGATACGCTTCATTCGGCATTTGCTCACTCGGAGCAAGCATCGCTTCCACTTTTCCAAGATTCACGTAGACGAAACGTGGATCTTTTCGTTGTACAATCCCAGTCATAATATCTTCTTCACGGTCAATAAACTCGTTGAAAATAACGCCACGTTCAGCTTCTCTAACCCGCTGAGTGACCACTTGTTTTGCGGTTTGTGCAGCAATCCGACCAAAATCCTTTGGCGTGACTTCAAGCTCAATGACGTCCTCTACCTCATAATGAGGCGAGATGCGTCTCGCTTCATCCAAAGAAACTTCCAGACGCGGATCTTCAACATTTTCGACAATCTCTTTTCGGGCAAATACTTTCATTGCTCCTGTTTGCTCATTTAAATCTACCCGAACATTTTGAGCCTGATTAAAATTGCGTTTATACGCCGAAATCAGTGCTGCTTCTATGGCTTCCAGCAGAATATCCTTGCTGATCCCTTTTTCTTTTTCAAGCACTGTTAAAGCATCAAGCAATTCGCTCGACATATTTTTGCCCCTCCCCTTTAAAATGTCACAGCCAACCTAGCTTTGGCAACTTTATTGGTTGGTATCTCAACAGACTTCTCTCTCGTCTTATCTTTTTGAATAAGAGTTAAGCTGTTTGAATCATAGTGTTCCAGGCGGCCTTCAAACGTTTTCTGACCGTCAATTGGTTCATACGTTTTCACGTGAATGTTTTTCCAACCGCCTCTGCAAAATCTTCCGGCTTTTTTAGCGGCCGTTCTGCCCCAGGAGAAGAGACATCTAAAAAGTACGGGTTCGTAACGGGATCATGTGCATCTAGTTGTTCGCTGAGGCGCTCATTGACCATCCCACACTCTTCAATGTCAACACCGCCCTCTTTGTCAATAAATACTCTAAGGTACCAGTTTTTACCTTCTTTCACATATTCAATATCGACAAGCTCCAAGTCCATATCCTTTAATATTGGCAGGACTAGCTCTTCAGCTGTTTCAATCACATTGTTTTTGCTCATTCGCGTTCCTCCTTTATTCATGGACGCTTTACGAACACCTGGCTCATTTCACACTTTTCTTAGTCGGAAAAAGCGATAGCACCATGAAAATCCCCTGCTTTGCACAAGCAGGGAACTAGGGCAGCAACGATAAAAGTCTAAAGGCATAAGTAAAACGAAAGAGTGGGGAGCACCCACTCTTTTAAGCTTCCACTTATTCATAGTATTACCAAGAAAACTATATCATAACCCTCTATAGCTTGCAAGAGAGGCACTCAGAACAAGGAAAGCTGATTTTGATCAGGTAGCCCAGCAAGACATCCCTGCTGATCTAAATATTCGATCACAGTTTTGGAGATTTTACTTCGCTGCTGCAGATCTTCTTTCGATAGAAATTCACCTTGTTGACGCGAGGCGACGATATTTAATGCCGCATTTGTCCCTAGACCCGGTAGCGCATTAAATGGTGGCAACAGCCGATCTCCTTTAACAATAAACTCGGTCGCACTCGATTCATATAAATCGACCTGCATAAATTGAAATCCGCGCTCGCACATTTCAAGTGCAATTTCTAATACAGTAAAAAGCGATTTTTCTTTCGGTGAGGCTTCTAAACCTTTTGCGGAAATTTCTTCAAGTCGTTTTCGAATCGCATTAGACCCGTTTTTCATTGTGTCAAGCTCAAAATCATCCGCACGAACCGAAAAATACGCAGCATAAAATAAAATCGGGTGGTGCACTTTAAAATAGGCAATTCGCACTGCCATTAGAACATACGCTGCCGCATGCGCTTTTGGAAACATATATTTAATCTTTAAACACGAATCAATATACCAATCTGGTACATTGTGTGCCTTCATTTCCTCAATCCATTCATCCTTAAGCCCGCGCCCCTTCCGAACAAATTCCATGATTTGAAAAGCGAGAGAGGGCTCAAGTCCTTTGTGCATTAAGTACACCATAATGTCATCACGACAGCCGATCACGTCAGCGAGCTCACACGTCCCATTGTAAATAAGTTCATTTGCATTATTCAACCAAACATCCGTTCCGTGAGATAGACCAGAAATTTGGACGAGCTCCGAGAACGTCGTTGGCTTCGTTTCTTCAAGCATTTGCCGAACGAAACGTGTGCCAAACTCAGGAATGCCAAGCGTTCCCGTTTTACACTGAATTTGCTCGGGAGTTACTCCTAATGACTCTGTCCCTGCAAACAACTTCATCACTTCAGCGTCATCGGTTGGAATGGTTTTTGGATCAATCCCGCTTAAATCTTGTAACATACGAATGACTGTCGGATCATCGTGACCAAGAATGTCTAGCTTTAACAAGTTATCGTGGATGGAATGAAAATCAAAATGTGTCGTTTTCCAAGCCGATTCTCGATCATCTGCCGGATATTGGACTGGAGAGAAATCAAAAATGTCCATGTAATCCGGCACAACAATAATTCCACCAGGGTGTTGTCCCGTCGTCCGCTTTACGCCTGTGCTTCCTTGCACGAGTCGATCAATCTCTGCACCCCGCAGATGCAGATCAAAATCTTGGGCAAAGCCTTTGACATAACCATACGCTGTCTTTTCCGCCACTGTACCGATCGTTCCTGCTCGATACACTTTTTCCTCACCAAACAATTCCTTCGTGTAATTGTGCGCGCGAGGCTGATAGTCACCGGAGAAGTTCAAGTCAATATCAGGAACTTTGTCACCTTTAAACCCTAAAAACGTTTCAAACGGAATATCATGTCCATCCTTCGTTAAAGGCACTTGACATGACTCGCACTCTTTATCAGGCAAGTCAAAACCTGAGCCGACCGAACCATCAGCAAAAAATTGTGACGTATGGCACTGAGGGCAGACATAATGTGGCGGCAAAGGGTTCACTTCCGTAATGTCCATCATGGTCGCAACAAAGGAAGAGCCTACAGAGCCCCGCGACCCAACAAGATAGCCATCATCAAGCGATTTTTTAACGAGCTTATGAGAGATTAAATAAATGACTGAAAAGCCGTGGCCAATAATACTTTTTAGCTCTTTCTCAAGACGTTTTTCGACAATGTCCGGAAGGGACTCACCATAAATTGATTTTGCCCGAGAGTAGCTCATGTTACGCACTTCTTCATCAGCGCCATCGATTCTAGGCGTGTACAGATCGTCTTTAACTGGCTTGATCGTTTCAATCGAATCTGCAATCTCCCTAGGCGTATCGACGACAATTTTCTCACGTTGTGCCTCGGGTAGAAATGAAAAAGCATCAACCATTTCATCCGTACTCCGCAAATGGACGTCCGGCAAGGTTTGCTTGTTCAGTGGATTCGCGCCGCCTTGAGAATGAATGAGGATTTGCCGATATTGCTTGTCTTGTGGATCTAAGTAATGGACATTGCCTGTAGCAACAACTGGCAGCGACATCTGTTCGCCTAGCTGAATAATATTTTGAATAATTTCCCGTAAAGCAAATTCATCTTGGACAAGTTCTTTTTCAAGAAGGTGATGATAATTAGCCGGCGGCTGGACTTCTAAATAATCATAGAAGCTCGCAATTTGCTCGACTTCATCAGGCGATTTTTGCATCATTCCTTCAAATACTTCTCCTCGATCACACGCTGAGCCGATGAGGAGCCCTTCACGTAAACTCTCCAGTTTTGATCGAGGAATCCGAGGTACGCGATAATAATAATCAAGGTGCGATAATGATACGAGCTTAAAGATATTCTTCAAGCCGACTTCGTTTTTCGCTAAAATGGTCACATGGAATGGTCTTGACCGCTGATACGCATTTCCTTCACCCATATATTTGTTCATTTCATCGTGCCATTCGATTCCTCGTTCTGTCGCTTCTTTAAGCAGTTTCCAAAACAAGTAGCCTGTCGCTTCAGCATCGTAAATCGCCCGATGGTGCTGCGTAAGCTCGATATCAAACTTTTTACATAACGTATTTAATCGATGATTTTTTAATTCTGGATGCAAGAACCGCGCCAGCTCTAACGTATCAATGACCGGATTCATCGCTTTCTCATAGCCTGCTTTTTTCAATGCCGCATTTAAAAACCCCATATCAAAGCTAGCATTATGAGCAACGAGGATATCTTCGCCAATCCATTCCTGAAACTGGCGAATGACTGTGTTAACTTCAGGGGCATCTTGGACCATCTGATCGGTAATCCCTGTCAATTCAATCGTTGTCGCTGATAGTGAGTGATGTGGATTTGCGAATGATTCATACCGGTCAATGATTTCCCCATCGTGTATTTTTACACCTGCAAGCTCGATAATCGTGTCGTAATTTGCTGATAACCCGGTCGTTTCAACGTCAAATACGACAAACGTGTCGTCTAAAAGGCGCCGTTTCGCCGCGTTATACGCAATGGGAACACCGTCATCGACAACATTCGCCTCAAGCCCATAAATCATTTTTATGCCGTGCTTTTCAGCGGCTGCGTAAGCATCAGGATAAGATTGGACAACGCCATGATCCGTGAGCGCAATCGCAGGATGCCCCCACTCAGATGCACGTTTGGCTAGTGCATCAATAGAACTAACTGCATCCATTTGACTCATAGGTGTGTGAAGATGAAGCTCGACCCGTGTACGATCCGGACTGCGTTTGTCCTCACGCTTCAATAATGGTTGAATTTCATTCACGTCATTGGCAATCATCACTAAATCCCGAATAAAGGTGTCGTCTTGTACATTACCTCGTACTTTTACCCACAACCCTTTTTTGACACTTTGCAACAACGATACATCCTCTTTATCGCGAGAAAACATTTTTACGAGAATCGAATCACTATAATCTGTCAACTTAAACGTTAACAAGGTTCGACCGCTGCGAAGCTCTTTAATCTCCGCGTCAAAAATATAGCCTTGCGCAACAATCCGTCTTTCCTCTTCCTGAATATCTCGCAACATGACCGGTTCATCTTTTATAGGATACCCAATGACAAGCGGGCCTTTAGGCACGTCTGCAGGCGGCGTTTGCTGTTTTTTATCTTTCTCCTCGATCGCTTTTCGTGCTTTTGTCTCGTCTTCTTCTTTCCTTGCATTGACGAAGTTTTCATAGTCATCTTGTTGAGCAGATATTTTGAAGGCCACCTTGTAGCCTCGAAGGCCGACACAGTTACAGTATGTTTCGATTAGCGGCTTCAGCTTTCTTTCCATGACATCTTTTTCTGCCTCGTTTGCCGCTTCAACCCATACAGTCGTACTGTCAACTGTTGGTAACGTCGACAAGCGTGAAGAAAGTGCCGGCGCATCTGTGATAAACCACGTTTGAAAAATTGGCCAATAGGATAAAAAACGTTCCGCAGAAACCGGCTCTTCTTGCTCAATCTCCAGAGTGACGTCGACCGAGGCAATGGCGGAAAATGCTTGATTTAACTTTGCACGAAAAAGCTCATATGTAGATGCTGGCATGCATTGGTGAAGTCGAATAAAAAAGTGCCATTTCTGCTCTTCTTTATACACAGAAAGCTTTTGAATTGCACCGCCTTTTAGTTGTTCGACTTCTTCTGGAGGCATCCCTATTTGCTCTAGCAACAGTGAGAATCGTTCTTTCCGTACATGCTCGTCGTGCATACGCCTCCCCCTCCTTCACAAATCTCAAAAATCTCTTCGCTGTAAAAAGCACAAAGACTGCCTATAAGAGCTTTAAGGCTATCCACTTCAGCCGCCTGCTCTAGGCAGTCCTTGTTACGTTCTATGAGCGAACGGCTGCCAAAGCCTCTTCCACAGTTAAGACTTCTTTCGGTTCGCGTCCTTTGCTGAATTCAATTTTCCCTTCAGCAGCTTGCTTACCTACAATGATGCGTGTTGGAATCCCAATTAAATCGGCATCGGCAAACTTAACGCCCGCCCGTTCTTTTCGATCATCATATAACACGCTTGTACCAGTTTCTTTCATTTCTTGATAAAGCTTTTCTGCTAAGCTGTGCTGCTCTTCGTCTTTTGGATTCATAACGAGCAGGTGGACATCATATGGTGCGATCGTTTCAGGCCACAAAAGACCTTTTTCGTCGGCCTGCTGCTCAGCAACAGCGGCTAAGAGTCGCGAAACACCGATACCGTAAGAACCCATAATGATGTGTTGTGATTTTCCATTTTGGTCGAGGATCGTTGCGTCCATCGCTTCACTGTATTTTTTCCCCAATTTAAAGACGTGCCCTACCTCAATGCCACGGGCAAACACAATTTTTCCTCGGCCATCCGGTGAAGGGTCGCCTTCTTGAATATTACGAATGTCAGCATAATGCTCTTCGCTAAATGGCGCGATATCACGTATAGCATGAACGCCGGTATAGTGATAACCTGCCTCATTGGCACCACAAACGGCATCATCTAGCTCAGCGACTGCTTGATCAGCAATGATGCGAAGCGAAGATACGCCGACCGGGCCGATAAACCCATGTCCTGTGCCAAGTGCTTCGCGCGCCTCGTCATCTGTCGCCAACGTGATGTCCTCGACTTGCAACACGTTTTTCAGCTTCGTCTCATTCAACTCATGATCTCCTCTTAATACGACGAGCACTAATTCATCGTCCGCTTTAACGAGAAGAGACTTCATACATTGAGCAGCTGTGACATTAAGAAAAGAAGCCACGTCTGCAATTGTTTTTTGTACCGGCGTTTCTACTTTTGCAAGCTCTTTAGGCTCACCAATCTCAGGCTTTTCAAGCTTTGGAAGAGCGGCCATTTCTATATTTGCTGCATAGTTGGATTCATCGGAATAAGCAATGGTATCTTCCCCAATTTCAGACAGTGCCATAAATTCATGGTTGTCTGTGCCGCCCATGGCACCAGAGTCTGCTAACACAGCCCGAAAATTCATTCCGCAGCGTGTAAACACATTTTCATAGGCCGTAAATATCCGCTGATAAAACTCATCTAGCGACTCATTCGTTAAATGAAAAGTATAAGCGTCCTTCATTAAAAACTCTCGTCCGCGTAGCAGTCCAAAACGCGGTCGCTTTTCATCACGAAACTTCGTTTGAATTTGGAACAAACCGAGGGGCAACTGCTTGTAAGAGTTCACCTCGTCACGCAATAATGACGTAATCATTTCTTCATGAGTTGCTCCTAAAGCAAATTCGCGCTGATGCCTGTCCTCTAAGCGCATCAGTTCAGGACCATACACACTCCAGCGTCCAGACTCCTTCCATAAATCAGAGAGCTGTAATGCTGGCATTAAAATTTCTGACAAACCGGCTGCTTCCATTTCTTCACGTACAATCTCTTTCACACGCGAAAGAACGCGCAGTCCAAGGGGCAAAAATGAATAGATGCCCGCGGCACTTTGTCGAATATAACCTGCTCGTACTAATAGCTGATGGCTGCGCACTTCTGCATCTGCCGGTACATCGCGCAACGTCGGAATATGTGTATTGGATTGTCTCAAGCGTCTACACCTCTTATCATACATACAGTTTTAGGATAAAAACAGTCGTTGAATATCGTTCCATGTCACGACAATCATTAATAAAAACAGCAATGCAAAACCGACAAAGTGAACAAGTCCTTCTTTTCCCGGATCAATCGGCTTCCCGCGAACACCTTCAAGTAAAATAAAGACAAGCCGTCCACCATCTAGCGCCGGAAGAGGTAACAAATTAATGATCCCTAGATTAATGGAAAGTAAGGCTGCCCAACGAACTAACGTCACGATGCCTGATTGAACAAATTGATCCGTTTGATCATAAATGCCGACAGGACCACTTAACGCTTCAATTGTAAATTGACCTGTGACGAGTTTACCAACTGCAATTAAAATTTGCTTGGCAAACAAATACGTATCCTGCGCCCCGCCAATAATCGCTCCCGTAAACGAGCGCTCAAGGTTACCTGTTACTCCGATCAAGCCAATGGTCTGTTCACCTTGTTCGACCGCTTTTGGTGTAAGCGGGACTGTCGCTTGCTCTCCATCCCGTTCAATCACAAAGGAAAGCTCCTGACCAGGACGTTCTAAAACATATTGCTGAATTTCACGCCACGAATCGATCGGTTCACCATCGATTGACACAACCTCGTCCCCGGCCATTAACCCTGCTGCCTTCGCAGCGCCATCGTCAGTCACGCCTCCAAATACCGGCTCATTTGAAGGTGTTCCAGCAACCCATCCTAAGACGATGAGCAAGACTAATGCGAAAATAAAGTTCATCAGTGGACCAGCGAAAACTTGCATAAAACGTTGACCAATCGTTTTTGAAGCAAATTGCCGATGGTACGGTGCAATTTGTGTTGCCGTATCATCAACAACAAACATGGCCTTTTCATCAACCTCATACGTTTTCGTTTCCTCACTGTCATCACCGTAAATTTGCCCACGAATGATCAAGTCATGGTTTAAATCAACGGCCTCGACTTCAATGACTCGAGCGTTTGGGTACTTCGATTTATTGTTTACAATAATTTTTGTAATGACACCAGCATCATTTTGTTCAATAGCAATGTGGTGACCTGGTTTAATTTCAACAATTTCCGGATCTTCTCCTGCAACTCGAACAAAGCCACCGACCGGCAACATCCGTATCGTATAAAGCGTTTCATTTCGGAAAAAAGAAAATAACTTAGGTCCCATCCCAATGGCAAACTCTCGCGCTAGCATGCCCGATCGTTTCGCGAAAATTAAGTGACCTAGTTCATGGAAAAAAACAAGCGCACCAAAAATAATGATAAATGCAATGACCGTATCCAATTAAATTCCACCTTTAACTGTAAAGTGAACCGATATATCCTATCTGAAGATTTTACACGCCAAACATCTTCTGTTTAGTTTACCCTTTTCAATCCACTTGTTCAAGTCCGGTAGATTGAAAACCCATCCCCTTTACAGAACTACGGTACAACAAGAAAGAGACATGCTCGGCTTCCTATATGTATGCAGCTTGCTGCTTCTCTATGTCTGCCATTAGAACACTTGCAAAATGTACAATAACGGTAAAACAAATAATAGACTGTCGATGCGGTCAAGCACCCCACCGTGACCAGGCAGAATTTTCCCGGAATCTTTCACCCCAAAATGTCTCTTAAATGCAGACTCGGCAAGATCCCCCATCTGTCCAGAAACGGATAGTAGAGCCGTTAACAATAAACCGATCCAATGAGATTGGAATAAATCGTGTCCTTGAAAAAGGAAAAATGATGCTACAAGTGCACAGGCAATTCCACCTAAAAAACCTTCAGTCGTTTTGTTCGGCGATATATCAGGCCATAATTTATGGCGCCCGAACGTTTTTCCGATAAAATACGCACCTGTGTCTGTCGCCCAAATGACAATGAGCGCATACAAAATGTAAGTCAAGTCTAGCTCACGCAGTTCAATCAAAAAATAACAGCCGATCCCTACATATAACGTTCCAAAAAGAACGAAAGACATATCCTCAATGCTAAGCTTGTTTTTCGTCATCACAGTTAACGACAGCAAAAATAGAATTGCTAAAGAGAGCAGCTCCAGCTTTGTAATGCTTGTCTCTGTAAAAAGTGTGACACTCTCTTTTCCTGGGAGCAGAATAAACCATAGAACCACTGTCGACACAATGCCATAAAAGGAAAAGAAGTTCAAATTTTTCATCATGAAAAATTCATACAAACATATTGTAGCAATGATATAGACAAGTGTCGTAAATGGCCATCCGCCGATGACTAGCAAAGGGACAAACAAGAGGAGTAAACCTACCGCTGTCCATATCCGTGTTTTCATGCACGCATCATCCTTTACACCCCTCCGAACCTACGCCCTCTCCCTTGAAACTGAATAATGGCTTCAAGCAAATGTTCCTCTTGAAAATCAGGCCATAACACGTCTGTAAACCATAATTCAGTATAGGCAAGTTGCCAAAGCATAAAGTTACTTAGCCTTTGTTCACCACTTGTCCGAATCAATAAATCCGGATCATCTAAGTAACATGTTGCCATATATGAAGAAAGCAGTTCTTCTGTAATGTCCTTTTTGTCGATCGTTTCATTTTCAATGTCTTCAGCAAGACTTTTGCAAGCTTCGATAATTTCCTGGCGACTTCCATAGTTTAAAGCAAAGTTAAGGATTAAACCTGTATTGCTTTCGGTATCCTTCATCGCTCGCCGAACTGTGTTTACAGTGGATGCAGGTAATTTATTTTGTTCACCCATCACTTCCACCCGAACATTTTCTTCAATCAGTTCTGGTAAAAATGTGCCAAGGAATTCTTCTGGAAGTCCAAGAATGTATTCGACTTCCGCTTTCGGTCTCTTCCAATTTTCTGTAGAAAAAGCATATAAGGTTAATGCTTCAACATTGAGCTGACTGCATAGTCGTACGATTCGACGAACAGCCTTCATTCCTTCATGATGGCCAGCGATCCTCGGCAGCCCTCTTTTTTTTGCCCACCGACCGTTCCCGTCCATAATGATAGCTACATGCTTGGGGACTTTTTGAAGATCCACATCTTCTACCGTCCAACTTTCTTTTGGCTTTCGACGTCTTTTACTGGGTCTCCAAAAGGAGCCTCGTTCGAACATATGGATCCCCCACTTTGAATGATTTCGAATCACCTGAAGTATTCTTTACAGGTACTCTTTGTCGAAATCCCTTTCCACGTGCTTTCAAGTTTTTGCGGTCCCTCTCCCTTTAGACCGCTATGTCTTATTCTACACACATAAAAAGGAGGAGTGCAACCTGGCCGTGTGACTGGTTTTGCAGACCCTCCTAGCAGTCCCATATGTGCCTTACGCTATTAGACTTCAAGAATTCCTTTTTCTTTCTCATCAATTGCTTTGTCAATGTTCTTCGTTGCCGCATCAGTCAATTCTTGAATGTCATCGTTGTAACCGCGCAAGTCGTCTTCAGAAATGTCTCCATTTTTCTCAAGCTTCTTCAACGCATCGTTCGCATCGCGGCGAATGTTGCGAATAGATACCTTTGCATCTTCACCGTATTTTTTTACAACCTTGACTAAATCTTTACGGCGCTCCTCAGTTAATGCAGGAATATTAATTCGAATGACTTGTCCGTCATTGGCAGGTGTTAAACCAAGATCAGCTTTTTGAATCGCCTTTTCCATATCAGAAATACTTGATTTGTCAAACGGCTGTATAACGAGAAGGCGTGCTTCTGGTGCGGAAATCGTCGCTAATTGGTTTAACGGCGTTATTGCACCGTAATAATCAACTGTGACCTTATCTAACAAACTTGGTGTTGCACGCCCAGCACGGACTGTCGCTAGTTCTTTACGAAGGGACTCCTCGGTTTTTTCCATTCGGTTTTTAGCATCAGCAATAATTGATTGTGGCAACTTTATTTCCCCCTTACTTCGGTTCCAATATTTTCACCCATAACGGCGCGTTTAATATTTCCTTCTTCCGTAATTGAAAAGACGAGTAACGGAATATCATTATCCATACATAATGAGGAAGCTGTAGAATCCATCACAGCTAATCCTTCCTTTAACACATCCAAATAAGACAACTTTTGATACTTTGTTGCTGTTTCATCAATTGAGGGGTCAGCGGAATAGACACCATCAACATTGTTTTTCGCCATTAAAATGACATCTGCTTCAATTTCAGCTGCACGAAGAGCTGCAGTCGTATCGGTTGTAAAATATGGATTTCCTGTGCCTGCGGAAAAAATAACAACACGCTTTTTCTCAAGATGACGGATCGCCTTTCTTCGTATGTACGGTTCGGCGACTTGACGCATTTCTATGGACGTCTGCACCCTCGTTTGAATCCCCATCGTTTCTAAGCTGTCTTGTAGGGCAAGTGAATTCATAACGGTTGCGAGCATACCCATATAATCTGCCGTTGCGCGGTCCATTCCCATTTCGCCGCCAATCTTTCCGCGCCAAATGTTTCCAGCACCTACGACAACAGCAACTTCAACACCTAATTCAACGACTTCTTTAATTTGTGAACTGATGGATTGCACAACTTTCGGATCAATCCCAAACCCTTGATCCCCGGCAAGTGCTTCTCCACTAAGCTTTAATACAATCCGCTCGTATCTTGCGTTGTTCATAAGTACCTCCATCAGATCTTTTTCGCTCAAGCCTATAGATTAATAAGCCACCGAAAGACTTTTTAAAAAAGGGAACACTTCGTGTCCCCCATAACTACTACGCGCACCCCTTTACAGTTCATCCTGTAATCAGAGGGACAGTAGCTTATTTTTTCACCTGACTCATTACTTCTTCAGCAAAATTGTCTTCGCGTTTTTCCATTCCTTCACCGACTTCATAGCGCACAAACGTCCCCATTTCTGCACCTTTAGAAGCAATGTATTTACCAACCTTTTGATCAGGATCTTTAACAAAGCCTTGATCAACGAGGCAAATTTCTTCAAAGAACTTACCTAAGCGCCCTTGAACCATTTTTTCGACGATGTTTTCCGGCTTGCCTTCATTCAACGCCTGTTGCTTTAATACTTCCTCTTCACGAGCCACTTCATCTTGAGGAACTTCATCCCGTGTGACATAGCGAGGGTTAACAGCAGCAACGTGCATCGCAACGTCTTTAGCGAGTCCTTCATCAGAAGATTGCTTTACAACCGTCAAAACGCCAATACGTCCACCCATGTGTAAATAGCCGCCAAATACGTCGTTATCTTCTTTTTCAACAATTGAGAAACGGCGTAATGATAGGTTTTCACCAATTTTAGCAATGTTACTGTTAATAAATTCTTTAACAGTTACATTATCAGACGACATTGTCGATTCCAGAGCAGCCTCTACGCTTTCAGGCTGTGCTTCCAGCAAATGGCTAGCAACGACTTGAATCATTTGTTTAAAGCCGTCATTCTTTGCCACGAAGTCTGTTTCAGAGTTCACCTCAACGATGACCGCAAGGTTTCCTTTCGTCTCGATATAGGTGAGACCTTCTGCAGCGACGCGATCTGCTTTTTTCGCAGCTTTCGCAATCCCTTTTTCACGGAGAAAATCGATTGCTTTCTCCATATCACCATCTGTTTCAGTGAGGGCTTTTTTGCAGTCCATCATTCCAGCGCCAGTTTTTTCGCGAAGTTCTTTTACCATTTGTGCTGTTACAGCCATTGTCATTCTCCTTTGGCAATCGTTTTTCCGTCTTGATTGACGGTGGTTAAAAAAGGGCGATAAAAGGCTTTTCCCCTCTTACCACCCTTACCTTTTCTAGAATCTATTATGCAGATGTTTCTTCGCCTTGCTTAGCTTCTAACACTGCATCTGCCATTTTAGAGGTAAGCAGACGCACTGCGCGAATCGCATCATCATTCCCTGGGATAATGACGTCGATTTCGTCAGGATCACAGTTCGTGTCTACGATCGCTACGATCGGAATATTTAATTTGCGTGCTTCAGCAACAGCAATCCGCTCTTTACGAGGGTCAATAATGAATAAAGCATCTGGCAAAGTATTCATATCTTGAATACCGCCAAGGAATTTCTCAAGGCGCTCTAGCTCTTTACGGAGCTGAACAACCTCTTTCTTAGGAAGTACGTCAAATGTACCGTCCTCTTCCATTTTGCGGATGTTTTTCAAACGGGAAATACGCTTTTGAATCGTTTCGAAGTTGGTTAGTGTTCCGCCCAACCAGCGTTGGTTGACGAAGTGCATTCCTGCACGTGTTGCTTCTTCACGAACAGAATCTTGTGCTTGTTTTTTTGTACCAACAAACAATACCGTTCCACCATCTGCAGCAATGTCACGCACGAAACGGAAGGCCTCTTCTACCTTTTTCACCGTTTTTTGTAAATCAATAATGTAAATACCATTACGCTGTGTAAAAATATAGCGTTTCATTTTTGGATTCCAACGGCGCGTTTGGTGGCCGAAATGAACCCCTGCTTCTAAAAGCTGTTTCATTGAAATAACTGACATAATCGATGTCCTCCTTTTTGTTTTACCACCGCTAGCGTCATTTGAACTCGAAGACCCAAACTGGGCACACCTTCTTGCTCATCTGCAAGCGTGTGTACTTAACACCGTGAGCTAATATACCATAATTCACCTAGACAATCAAGCAAATTCCTTCACGTTTCGCTATTTTTCAAAGAAGAAAACATGTAACAATTGATTATAAAACGATTTTTGCTAACGATGAACAATCGACTTACAGCAAATAAACTGCATCTTCGCCTATTTTTGAAGATGCAGTTTTGGTAAAGGCCGCTTCATTTTTAAAATAAGCTGTACCTCTGTTTTTCCTTTATTGACATGACGAGCAATCTCATCGGACGACATGCCTTCGTTGTGTAATTGCCAGATTTTTGCTTCTGGAGAGGTTGTATATGAGGGCGATTCATCCTCAACCATTGGAGGTACATAGGTTGATGATGACTCCTCCGCTTCTAAGGTGACCTCTTCATTCCGCGCTACCGCCGTTTCAGCAGGCTTCTCTCGCAAAGGATAAAGGTCCAACTGAGCTCGTTCTTCAGAAGAGGGCTTTTTCGTTTCTTGATCGAGGCCAGGAGCTGAGCTTCTTACCGGCATACGCTTAATGGCTCGCAGAAGCTCTTCGTTTTCAGCTTGAATGTTGTCCATTAATTCCAACAGCTCATTCATCTCATGTTGTGAGACCGACGTCGTACTTTTTCCTCGAGCAAATAGAATAATGATCAAAAATAAACTGAGTAAATGAAGAAGGAAGCTTATTGTCAGCCAAACTCCCATTTTATGACACCCCGTTTTTTACGCTTTGCTCTTTACCGGACAATAAGTGTTTTAATTTAAACAAAGCTTTTGAATGAATCTGTGATACGCGTGACGTTGATAGGGACAAAATATGACCAATTTCTGTCAAAGTAAGCTCTTCTTTGTAAAATAAGCTGATCACGGTCTGCTCTTTTTCGTTAAGCTCATTTAATAACGAGACCATTTCACTAAGGGTTTCATCATAGATAATTTCTTCTTCAGGCGTACGAATTTGTTCGTCACGTATATTTACTGTCGGTTTTTCCTCATAATCTGACCGATCTGAAAACCCTTCATCCATTGAAAGTACGTTAGCCGCGAAGCCTTCAGCAAGTGCCTCATACACTTCCTCTTCCTTAAAACCGGTATACTCAGCAATTTCTGCAGCAGTCGGATTTCTCATTAATGACTGTTCCAGAGACTCGATTGCAGCATCCATCTTCTTACATTTTTCACGCAGGCTTCGCGGCATCCAATCTTCTTTACGCAAACCATCTAAAATCGCCCCTCGAATACGAAAGCTGGCATACGTATCAAATTTCAGATCTCGGTTAGTGTCAAATTTTTCAAGCGCGTCATAAAGACCTAGCAATCCATAACTGCTTAATTCATCCCGCTGAATGTTTTTTGGAAGTCCAGAGGCTATGCGCTGTACATGATAAGTCACTAAGGGATAATAATATGCGATGAGCGTGTTGGCGGCGCTTGCATCTCGAGTAGTCACCCATTTATGCCAGGCAGCCTCTGAGTCAGTGGCTCTTGCCGATGTCATATGATCCCTCCTTATCGCAAGTGTGCTCATATGTCAAACGTCCCCTTTTGAAATAATTTGACCTTCAAAACACCCGTTCTGGGGGAAAAGGTTACCGTCCTCCCTTGATGACCACCTACATGCTCGCCAAGAAGTGCAATCCGATGTCTTGCGAGCTCATGCTTTGTCGCATCCACGTTCCGCGGACCAATGTTCATCTGGCCTTTTTGGCTAAGTTTAAACATTTGTGAGCCTCCAGCTATCTTTGCACGAATGTGAACCGCTCCACGTTCTTTTACAAGTTGATATAAATGAGGCACTGCCGTGTCTGCATATTTTCCAGGCATTGTTATCGTGCTTCCACGATCAATGGATGAGTTTGGAAGCATAATATGTGCCATCGCTGCCACCCGCTTGTCAAGACAATACAGGACAACAGCGACACATGAGCCTAATCCTGCAGCAGTTAACAATTGATCATCTTTGGCAAACACTGCATCAGCGATTCCTACCCTGCTTACGTCCGAAGTCACCATCATACTTTCCCCATTCCAAGTGCAGTCAATAGACGGCTGTAGCTTTCCAAATCAGGCATAAAGAGAAATTGTGATGTCGCATGATCTGCCTCGACAAACGTCGTATCAATGAGCAAAACTTCATTTCCGTATGGTGACGCTTCAGCCAATCCTTGAGAAAGAACAGCACCGACCATATCGAAGACGACGTTTGGGATCGAGGGCGCCATACGGAGACCTGTTAACTGATTAAGTGCTGTTAAATAAGCGCCGAGAACAATATTCCCAATCTCTCCGATCGCCGACACCGCTAAGTCCTCTTCCCAGTTGCTTACATTTGTTTCTCCTAAGAGCTCAGCAAGCAAATAACGTGCGGCTTCATGTTCAAAGAGTACAAACATCCACCCCTTCACATCATCCTCCACCCGAAATACGGATGCTAGAATCGGGTGATCTGCCCCACCTAAATGATCTAGCAAATGATCAAACGTAAATACACCAACGGAAGGGACATTCAGCTGAACTGGACGATTCACTAATTCTGATAAGGCTTTAGCAGCATGTCCAGCTCCAATACTACCAATTTCCTTAAATACATCCAGCTGAATGTCATTCAGCTTTGTTAATTCGCTCATTGCTACTGTTCCATTTGCATGAGCGTTGTCTTTTCGGTCTCATTCAAGACCTTGTCAAGATTAAGCAAAATCAACAAACGGTCTTCAAGCTTCGCAACGCCATGAAGATATTCAGCTTCAACCGCACCAACAACGGATGGGGCTGGCTCAATTGACTGCTGTTGGATATCAATGACATCGTTGGCTGCATCTACAATTAAACCAACTTCCATTTGCTCTACAGTGACAATGATCATTCTCGTTTTATCTGTATAGTCGACTTCATCTAAGCCAAATCGCTTTCTTAATGAAAGGATGGGCGTAATGACACCACGCATATTGAGAACGCCTTTTACAAAAGAAGGAGCATTAGGTACTCTCGTAATTGACTCCATACGCTCGATCGATTTAACCTGTTCGACTGGGACTCCGTAAGATTCTTCGCCTAGTTGAAAAACGATGACCTTCATTTCCTGGTTTTGCGCTTGTTCTGTCATAAGTGAGCCCTCCAATTTCATGATTTTATGAGTGAATTGCAATCAACAATTAACGAAACCTTACCATCACCTAAAATTGTGGCACCTGAAATGGCAAATATATTTTGTAAGTAGTCTCCTAACGATTTCAAAACCACTTCCTGCTGACCAATGAGCTCATCAACGACAA
Organism: Litoribacterium kuwaitense; assembly: GCF_011058155.1. NCBI lineage: Bacteria > Bacillati > Bacillota > Bacilli > Caryophanales > Bacillaceae > Litoribacterium > Litoribacterium kuwaitense. The sequence continues at coordinate 161,027 of NZ_JAALFC010000003.1, forward strand.
GCCCAGCCATCTTTTCTCCTTTTCTAACGACTAAGACAGACAAATGTTGGTCATTGATAGCCTCACTCTTCTCAACGTCAAATACTTTATCTAAATAGACAAGCGGGACAATTTTCCCACGAAAGTCAATGACCGATTGTTGGTGAGCTTGCATGATTTCCTCTTTTTTAATAATTGCTGTTTCTATAATAGAAGAAAGAGGGATCGCATACGTTTCCTCTTCAATTTTCGTTAACATGACCGAAATAATCGATAAAGTCAGCGGCAGCTGAATTGAGAACGTCGTTCCTTCGCCTAGTGACGATTGAATCGAAATCTGTCCTCCTAGAGACTCGATCGTATTTTTGACAACGTCGAGACCAACCCCGCGTCCAGAAACGTCTGATATTTCATCGGCTGTTGAAAAGCCCGGTGCCATCATTAACTCGTATACTTGCTGATTAGTTAGCTGCTCAGCTTGATCTTGAGTCACAATATTTCGCTCGACCGCGGTGTTACGTATTTTTTCCGCGTGTATTCCTCCACCATCATCAGAAATATCGATAAATACGTGGTTACCACTGTGATAAGCGAACAAACGGAGGTGGCCGGTCGCCTCTTTACCTGCTTGTTTGCGAACTTCCGGGGCCTCTATACCATGATCAAGTGCATTTCGGATTAAATGAACGAGCGGATCGCCAATCTCATCGATCACCGTACGGTCAAGCTCTGTATCAGCGCCGTGAATCTCAAGGCTGACTTCCTTTTGCAAATCTCGAGCTAACTGGCGCACCATGCGCGGAAATCGATTAAACACTTGATCAACCGGAACCATACGCATTGTTAAAATCATACTTTGTAGGTCTTGAGACGTTCGAATCATCCGTTCTACCGTTTCATTCAAATCCAAGTGACCTAACTCTTTTGCAATTTGTTCAAGTCGTCCTCGGTCGATGACTAACTCTTCAAATAAGTTCATTAGGTGATCTAATTTGTCAATGTTCACTCGGATTGTCTTCGACGAAGCTTGAGACTTTTTAGGTGGCTCACTCGAAGCTGATGACTTAGAATTCTGCACAGCTGGCGTAGACTCGGGTTTTGTTTGTGTTGGTACTTCTGCATTTTGCGCTTCAAGCTCTTGAGATTGAGCAGTTGACTTTTTCTCACCTTGCTTTTCTAATGGTGCGATGTCGACTCCCTCTATCTCAGATACTTTCATGACAGCCGCTTGTAGATCTTCAACCTGCTCTTTTGTAATTAAGACGAGTTGGAAGTGATCTTCAAAATCTTCTTTTTCTAAGTCTTCCACTGATGGCTTCGCAAAGACGATATCTCCTTTTTTTCCATTAATTCAAAGACCATAAAGGCTCTAGCAGCTTTCAGCAAGCAGTCCTGAGATATGTAAACTGTCATATGAACGACTTCGTAGCCTTGGTCAAGAGACTGATCAATGACAGTTTGCGTAAACGAATCTAGAGCGAGCTCATAAATCTCTCCATCTGCTGTGACAGCCTCTTGCGCTTCTAGCGTGCCCTCCTCCTCGCCTTGCTCTATGCGTGATAATCTCTCCACGATGTCAGTAACATCATGTTTCCCATCACCTCCGCTAGCGACATCATCAACCATGGCTTCCATACCGTCCACAGCTGAAAATACGGTATCGATCACTTGTTGAGTGACAGAAAGCTCGTGGTTTCTAATTAAATCTAAGACATTTTCCATATGATGGGTCAGCTTCGCCAAATCGTCAAAGCCCATCGTTGCTGACATGCCTTTAATTGTATGTGCTGCGCGAAAAATGATCTCAATTTGGCCGATATCATCTGGATGGTCTTCTAACTCAAGGAGGCTCGCATTGATCGCCTGAAGATGTTCCTTACTTTCATCGATAAACACATCAAGATATTGGTTCGTTTCCATTGGATCTCCCCCCAGCGGGTAAAAGTGTTTGGCAAAGTGTACGGGCGATATGTTCTAAATCTGTCTCGTCATCGTGTAATCCAGCTTGAATAATTGCTCCTGGCATTCCATGTATAACAGACGTTCGCTTAGACTGAGCAATGCAATAATGATCTCTTTGTTTCCTTAATGCTTTCACTCCATCTAAACCGTCCTTCCCCATCCCTGTGAGAATAACTGAAATGGTTTTAAGTCCAGGAATATTCGCCGCTGATTGATACAAAACATCAACAGATGGACAATGCTTGTGGACCGGTGTCTGGCTCAAGCTCAAGGCAAGAGCGTGGCCGACTTTTTCGATGAGAACGTGCTTCCCACCCGGAGCGATATAGACGGACCCCGCCTTCATCAATTCGCCGTGAGAAGCTTCCTTCACTTGAAGCTCAGATTGCATATTCAACCGTTTAGCTAATGAATCAGTAAAGCCAGGAGGCATATGCTGTACGATACAAATTGGGACAGGGAAATTTTTTGGCAGTTTAGGAATAATGGCGGATAGTGCTTTAGGACCGCCAGTCGATGTGCCAATTAAGACGACATCTGCTGTTTTCTTAAGTGCCGAATCTTTAGACGTACGCTTCTCATCCTGTACAGCGACGAAACGTTGTTCTCGTCGTGGACGAGGTAATGGATTTGCAAAGGGAGCGTTCAAAACTTTCTCAATGAGTTCATCCTTACAAAGTTCAAGGTCTAGCGAAATGGACCCAGATGGCTTTTGCACAACTTCCATCGCTCCACGCTGCATCGCATCAAGAGTTAATTCAGCACCCTTTTTCGTTACACTTGAAAGCATGATAATGGCACAAGGCGATTTTTCCATGACTTCACTGACGGCATCTAAGCCATTCTTCACTGGCATTTCAACGTCCATCGTAATGACATCAGGCTGAAGCTGCATCGCTTTTTCGACTGCTTCTTGCCCATTTCTCGCTGTGTCTATGACAGTGATTCGAGGGTGCTCATCCAAAAAGGAACGAATGAGCTTTCTCATAAACGCTGAATCATCGACGACCAATACGCGAATGATCTCCATCTCGGAACCCCCTCCATTTCCATGTCAACCTTTCTATAAATGACATGGATTTTACTGTTATGCTATCCTGTCCTGTCCAAAAGGCCGCTATCTCTTGAACTGCTAAACTTGCCTTGGATGATGGATAAGCGTCAATAAATGGTCTTTGTGCTTTAACTGCTTGACTCACAGCAGTATCTTCAGGAACAGCTCCTAAATAATGAATGTTTGTATGCAGGAAACGTTTTGCAACTTCTGAAATTCGTTTGGCTGCCTGTAGCCCTTCTTTTTTGTGGCAGCCTTATTCACTACCAATTTAAGAGGAATCAATGGATCTTGGTAGTGCACCCATTTTAGAGCGCCATATAAATCCGTTAATGCCGGCGGCTCAGGAATTGTAACGCCAATCAGTTCGTCTACCGAAGTGACGATCGGTACAAAGCGGTCTGAAACACCTGCCCCTAAATCGAACAGCACATAATGATAAGAAGAAAACAGCCGCTCCATTGCTTGTAATGCTTCATTCATTTGCTCTTTTTTCTGGTCGACGTTGAGAAGTGCATTTCCCCCGGCAATAAAGTCTACAGAGAATGGCGTCTGTTGCACGCAATAACGTGGGTCTTGACCATTTAATACATCCGCCATTGTTGCTTTTGCATATACGCCTATGACCGCCTCGACATTCCCCATGCCGATATCCATGTCTACGACGAGCACCCTCTGTCCACTTATCGCTAATGCGAGCGCTAAATTGACCGAGAGGCTTGTTTTTCCCACGCCACCTTTTCCGCTAATGACACAGACGCTTCGATAATGATTTTCAGCTGACACTTCTTCTCTGTCGTCAACAACAAGCTGCCTTAAACGATCAGCCTGATCCTTTACACTCATTCTCTTTTCACCGCTAGGAGTGAGGCTAACTGTTCCACATTCGCAGACAAGATGTCCTCGGGTACATCTTGACCATGGGTGACGTACGCGGCCCCTAGTTGGTGATCGATCATCATATTAAACATAGACCCATAGCACGATGTCTCATCTTTTTTTGTAAATATAAACTTATGAATTGGGATGTTGTGGAAATTACCATAAATCTTTTTCATATCTTCATATTTTGATGTTAGCGACAACACTAAATAGGTGACAGCATCTTCAGCATCGACGAGATACGACTGCAATTCATCTGCATGCACGCCATCGCGATAGTTTCGTCCCGCTGTATCGATAAAGATGACGTCCTTATCGTGAAATCGTTCAACTGCTTTAGATACGTCCTTCGCTTCATAAACGACTTCCACGGGAGCATTTAAAATGTCGGCATATGTTTTTAATTGATCAATGGCGGCAATTCTGTACGTATCGAAAGTAATAAATCCAACCGACTGTTTTTTTTGTAATACACAATGTGCCGCCAGCTTCGCCAATGTCGTCGTTTTCCCAACGCCTGTTGGCCCAATTAATTGAACAATGCGGTGGTGAACTTGTACAGGTCCATGTGAAAGAGTGGAGAGCTGTGCTCGTATCTGGTCATTGATCCACGTCTTTACGTGATCGGCTTGGGCATGTTCTTCTGTATACCAGCGTTTTAAACTAGCTTCAATGAGTGAAGCAACATGGGTTTCGCTAAAACCTGTATGTCGCAAAGCATGCTCAACGGAAGCGACCCATGCCGGAAAACGATGGTTCCAGTCTTGACTAGATTGCTGGCTCACGAATTCAGGTCTTTTTTGTACTTGTACTTGAGGCACACTCTTTTTTCTATCCAGCTGAGAGATGCTTTTTTTTACTGCATTGTTTTTCTTACTTGCTGCTGGATAGGGATCAACGGTTGCTACGACTTCAACCTTCGTTTTTTTAAACAAACCCATCCATCCACCTGCGCTGATTTTTTTTGAATGTAAAATCACCGCATCCTTTCCGAGCTCGTGACGCACTTTCATCATTGCTTCCGGCATGTTGTCAGCGACGATTTTTTTTGTTTTCACGATACACTCACCATCCCGATGCTTTGAATTTCAACGGTCGGCTCCATCTCGTTGTAAGAAAGGACATGAACCGTAGGCAAATACTTCTCAATCGCTTCTTTAACATACATGCGAACTGCAGGCGAACAAAGCAGGACGGGTGTCATATTTTGTTGTGCCATCCTTGATGCTTCTTTAGATACCGATTCAATGAGTGCTTGAGATTGTTCCGGATTTAAGTTTAAGTAACTTCCATGTTCTGTATGTTTTATCGCTTCAACGATCGTTTTCTCTGCCGCAGCAGAAAGTGTCATGACTGGCAGTTGATTCTGTTCTCCAGCATATTGCGTCGTAATTTGTTTAGATAAATGCTGGCGGCAGTACTCGGCAAGTAGCTCGGTATCTTTTGTATGAGCAGCATAATCCGCCAGTGCCTCAAAAATTGCCGGAAGGTTTTTAATGGAAATATGCTCTTTCAAAAGCTTCGCCAATACCTTTTGTACAGCCCCTGTAGACAATGGATCTGGTGTCACATCGTCGACAAGAATGGTGTGCGATTCCTTTAAATGGTCGATTAACTTTTGCGTCTCTTCGCGACCTAATAATTCATGGGCATGTCGTTTAATTTCTTCAGTGATATGTGTCGATACGACTGATGGTGGGTCGACAACAGTGTATCCCGCCATTTCAGCCACTTCTTTCATGCTGTCAGAAATCCATTTGGCCGGCATTTGAAACGCAGGCTCGACCGTATCAATGCCTTCCACTCGCTCGTCCTCATAGCCGGGGCTCATCGCCAAGTAATGGTCAAGCAAAAGCTCCCCTTTGGCGACCTCCGTCCCCTTGATCTTTAAACGATATTCGTTGGGCTGAAGCTGTATATTATCGCGAATTCGAACGACAGGGACGATCATACCGAGCTCTAAAGCAAGCTGACGGCGAATCATCACAACACGATCCAGCAAGTCCCCTCCCTGCTCTGTGTCTGCTAAAGGAATGAGCCCGTAACCAAATTCGAATTCAATTGGATCGATATGCAAAAGGCTCATGACACTTTCAGGGCTCGTTCGGTCTTCATCCTCCGGAACATCCTCTGCACCTGCACTTGCTTCTGTTTCGGCAAGGCGGTTCTTCTGACGACTAATGATCCAGCCACCGCCGATTAACAAACCAGCAATCGGAATCGTCACTTGAAAAGGAATTGGTGCCAAAATGCTTAATAAAAGAATGGTTCCTCCAGCGACATAGAGCATGGAAGGAAATCTAAGCAACTGGTTAGAAATGTCATAGCCCAGATTACCTTCTGACGCTGCACGTGTGACAACAATCCCTGTCGCTGTCGACACGAGTAAGGCAGGAATTTGACTGACTAAGCCATCCCCGACGGTCAATAGCGTAAACATTTGCGCCGATTCACCAAAAGAGAGTTTCATTTGCACCATACCGATGACCATACCCATAATTAAATTAATTAGGACGATGATGACCCCTGCGATCGCATCTCCTTTGACAAACTTACTTGCTCCGTCCATCGATCCATAAAAATCGGCTTCTTTTTCTATTTTTTCACGACGTTCTTTCGCCTGTGAGTCTGTGATCATCCCCGCATTTAAATCTGCATCAATGCTCATTTGTTTTCCTGGCATCGCATCTAATGTAAAGCGTGCACCTACTTCAGAAACACGTTCTGCACCTTTTGTAATGACTACAAACTGAATGATGACTAAGATGAGGAAAACAACAAGCCCGACTAGCGCATTACCACCAACAACAAAGTCACCGAATGTATCGATGACATTTCCAGCATTCGCGTCAGAAAGAATTGCCCGGGTCGTCGACACATTTAATCCGAGGCGAAAAAGTGTCAATAAAAGAAGAAGCGCCGGAAAAATAGAGAATTCCAAAGGCTCTTTCATATTCATCGAGACGAGAATGACGACAAGAGACAGTCCGATATTCGCAATAATGAGCAAGTCTAGTAAAACAGGAGGTAACGGGATGACGAGCATCAGGATGATTAAAATAACAAATGTAAGCACGGAAAAATCTCTTGCGATCATCTACGTCCCTCCTTCGACCGGGTTGACTTCATTTTTTCTTTCAACTGATATACGTATGCAAGAATTTCTGCAACTGCCTGAAACATGCTTGCAGGCACTTGATCTCGAATATCCAACTGTGCGTATAATGCACGCGCAACTGGTTTATTCTCAACAATGGCAACGTTATGTTTGCGAGCGCTGTCTTTGATCTTTTGTGCCATGTAATCCTGTCCCTTAGCGACAACGAACGGCGCTTCAGAAATTTCTTCGTCATACTTTAAGGCTACTGCATAATGCGTCGGGTTCGTGATGACGACGTCAGCATTCGGTACTTCCTGCATCATGCGCTGCATAGCCAATTGCTTTTGTTTCTCTTTTCGTTTGGAACGGATCAGTGGATCGCCTTCCATTTTTTTATATTCATCTTTTACGTCCTGCTTAGACATTTTAATGTTTTTTTCGTGATCGTAACGTTGATACATATAGTCAAGTGCAGCTAAAAAGATTAATAGAAGTGACGCAGCTAACCCCATGACGACTGTCGTCCAAGCGAAAAAATGCAAGGAAGCTTCGAGTGGCTTTAACGTTAGCCTTACCAGTTCTTCCATGTTGAGCCAAATGACTAAAAATGTACAAAAACCAACGAGGCTGATTTTAAGCATAGATTTTACAAATTCTACAAGTGCCCGCAATGAATAAATTCGCTTAAACCCTTGCAGTGGATTTAGACGATCGAGCTTCATTTTTACAACCTCGCCTGAAAACATAGGGCCCACTTGAATGATGTTTCCTAGAAAGGCACCTACCCCAGCAATGGCCATAATCGGAAGTAAAAGCCACGCAACTTCAGTCAGGACAACGATAAACATCTCCATTACGTTATGTATATTAAGCGTCAAGAAAATGTCTTCTGTAAAAGCGGTGATAAAAAACGCTAGCACTTTGTCTTTCATCGAGCCGCCAGCAATGGCAAAGAAAAGAAAAACAAAGAGAAGAATAATGGCCGTATTGACGTCAGCGCTTTTTGCGACTTGCCCTTTTTTTCTCGTATCTTGCCGCTTCTTCGGGGTCGCTTTTTCTGTTTTTTCTTGAGCAAAATATTGTAAGTCTAACACCATTGGGGACAAGCGCTTCATTCCATTCCCTCCAAAGCCTGCATTACATTGCGCATCGTCGTCAGGAGAAGATCGAACAGTTCATCTGCAAGCATAAAGAATGCCGGCATGACGATAAAAAGCATGATAAAGCTGACCAATATCTTTAATGGCAGACCGACAACAAATACGTTCATTTGCGGAACGGTTCGAGCCATAATGCCTAGAGCGACATCGACAAGAAATAAGCAGCCAACAACAGGAATGGCCATTTGCAAAGCAATCATAAACATCCGTGCAAATGCCAATACAATAAGATGAATCGCTTGACCATCGTCAATGGCAAGACCCTCAAGCCCAAGTGGTAACAATTGATAGCTATAATAGATTCCATCCAAAAGCATATGATGTGCATCCACACTTAACAGAAACAATAGTGAAAAAGTATACAAATATTGTCCGACAAGCGGGCTTTGCGCTCCTGTTTGCGGATCAATGACATTCGCTACAGCAAAGCCCATTTGAAAGTCAATAAAACCTCCGGCAATCTGAAAAGCGCTCAACAATATATACGCTATTAGCCCTAAAGCAAGGCCAATCATGATTTCCTGCAACAAAAACGTGATATAAGAAGCATCGACTTGAATGTTTGGCGAACCAGACGTATATACCATCATCCAGCTGATGATGAGCGACAACCCGACCCGATAAATGACAGGAACATTGCGATACGAAAATAACGGTAGGACGGTAAAAAAGGATGCTACTCTTGCTAAGATGAGTAGAAACGATGGCCATAGCAATAAAAATTCCGCCATGCGTTATCCTGTAAACCGATCTAGATTGTTAAATAGCTCATACGCGTAATCGACCATTTCCGTAAGCATCCAAGGACCGAACACGACGAGGCCGACAAGCACCGCAATAATCTTTGGAATAAAGGCCAACGTTTGTTCCTGTATTTGGGTCGTCGCCTGAAAGATACTAACGATTAACCCCGTGATTAATGCTATAAGCAAGAGCGGTCCTGCTACGAGTAAAGTGATGTAAACACCTTCCCTAGCAAAAGCGATGACAGTTTCCGCATTCATACATACGTTCCTTTCTTACAGTCTAGTAGCTGGTGAGCAACGATTTAACAATCAAATACCAGCCATCGACGAGTACGAACAAAAGAATTTTAAACGGTAAGGAAATCATAACTGGTGGCAGCATCATCATTCCCATCGACATCAATACAGAAGCGACCACCATATCAATCACTAAAAATGGGATAAAGATCATGAAGCCGATTTGAAATGCTGTCTTCAGCTCTGAAATCGCAAACGCCGGTACAAGAGACGTCAAAGGGATCGCTTCAATACTTTCTGGCCTTTCTGCTCCCGAATAGCCGAGAAATAAAGCTAAATCCTTTTGTCTTGTGTGCTCGGCCATAAATTCTTTAAGCGGTAAAGTCGCTTCATCAAACGCTTCCTCCGCCGTTAATTCACCAGCGAGCATCGGTTGCAAAGCTTGATCGTTAATTTCTGAAAACGTCGGTGCCATGACAAAAAAAGTTAGGAATAAAGCTAAACCAATTAATACTTGCGTAGGTGGCATTTGCTGCGTTGCCAGTGATGTTCTGACGAACCCAAGTACGATGACAATACGCGTAAAACATGTCATTAAAATAAGGATTGCAGGCAAAAAAGATAAAACAGTGAGTAATAACAACAACTGAAGTGACGTCGAGATTCCAGGTAACCCCTGCGCGGCTTCAACAATTTCATTCATGATGAATCCCCACTATTGTTCCGCCATCCTGCGGAAATGTTTTTTCTCTGTTGTTTAATTTCATCTAGCTTTGAGGCCAACGCTTTGGAAAAAGGAATTTCTTTCACATTCTGGTTAACATCATGCTGCTGTAATACCATTTCGATTTCCTCGGGATCGGTAATTTCTTTAATAAGCTCCACTTGTTGACCGACACCAAGAACAAACAAAGAATGACCAACTTGGACGAGCTGAATCGATCGCTGTTGCCCAAGCGGAAGCCCGGCAATGGAGGCCAGGGCTCCTTTAGACTGTCCATTTTGTTGTTTTCGTTTGATCAAACGGAGAATAATGTATAGTAACGCTAACACACCAGCTAATGAAAGCAGTGCTCTAATTGCATCCGAAGCAAGACTGCTACCATCTTCCTTATTTACCTCGTGCTCAGGAACCTCAGAAGCCGGTGTCTCTGTCATCGCACCTGCATCGTTTTCAACATCCTGTTTTGCTGGTGTTTCATTGACCCAATCTTTTACATTTCCTTGACTAGTGGCATTGATTACACCTGGCATTGAGCCGATGAGCAAAAGAGTGATTCCAAAACCAACCCAAAACGATTTTAATACGTGCACGTTCGTTCTATTCAAGTGTCTTTTTAATAGCCTCAATGACTCGCTCCGCCTGGAATGGTTTCACGATAAAATCTTTTGCTCCAGCCTGAATCGCTTCAATAACCATTGCCTGTTGCCCCATTGCTGAACACATAATCACTTTTGCATCGGAATCATAGCTGCGGATCTCTTTTAATGCTGTCACACCATCCTTTTCAGGCATCGTGATATCCATAGTGACTAAGTCTGGTTGTAGCTCTTTATACTTTTCAACAGCTTGATTACCGTCTACTGCTTCACCAACAACTTCAAAATCATTTTTTGTCAAAATATCTTTAATCATCATTCGCATAAATGCTGCATCATCAACAATTAGAATTTTATGAGCCAAATTGGAACACTCCTTTTATTACTGCAATTTTTGTAATCGGTCGTTTTGACTAATAATGTCGGTGACACGCACGCCAAAATTTTCATCAATGACGACTACTTCACCTTGCGCTACTTTTTTCTTATTGACCAAAATATCTACAGGCTCTCCTGCAAGCTTGTCTAATTCGATCACTGATCCCGCGGACAGATTAAGAATATCCTGTACCTTGCGTTTCGTGCGACCAAGCTCTACAGTGACTTGAAGTGGAATGTCAAGGAGCATATTTATATTCGTTTTATTCAGCTCACCTGCAAACGATTTTGATTCATCAAAACTAGAAAACACAGCAGGCTGAACTTCTCTTTCATTCGTTACTTGGCTTTTTTTAGATTGCGTCGCTTGCACATTTTGTGCTGTCGTGGATGTCATAGCTTCTCGGCCTTTTTCATGTTTTTCCGCTGCTTCGGTGTCTTCGCCTTGAACGTCTTGTTGTGTTGATTCCTCAACTTCTTTTTCTGAACTTGACAAAAGCTCATTGACTAATTCTTTACTAAATTCAATAGGCAAGAGCTGCATTAATTCAGAATCAATAAGCTGACCAACTTTTAAACGAAATGAGACTTGGGCAATGGCTGGCTCTTTAGGCAGTGAGCTCAAATCTTGATTTTTTGAATCCCACACGTCAACCGTTGGTGGAGATATATCGACACGCTTATTAAATACAGTAGACATTGATGTCGCTGCTGATCCCATCATCTGATTCATCGCTTCTTGAACGGCACTTTTCTCTAATTCGCCCAACTCCTCAGCCGGATCAGTGCCATCTCCGCCAAGCATTAAGTTGGCGATGATCATCGCGTCTCTCGTTTCCATGACAAATACGTTTGAACCGGCAAATCCCTCTGTGTAACTCACACTAATTGCAACATAAGGCCTTGGAAACGCATCTTGAAGCTTGTCCCTTTCGATTAAGCGTACATCCGGTGTCGTAATTTCCACTTTCTGTCGTAACAGCTCAGACAAAGCCGTTGCCGAGCTGCCAAATGAAATATTTGCGATTTCACCGAGCGCATCAGATTCCACTTCTGTAAGCATATCTTCAGGGGACATGTCTTCATCTTCAGATGCTGATCCTTTAAGTAATGCGTCAATCTCATCTTGTGAAAGCATGCTTTTTTCACTCATCTTCGTCATCTCCCCCCTTGACGTGATCTATAATTTGAACCGCTAATTTATTTTTTTTCGTTCCAGGCTGACCTAAGAACTTTGGTATATGCCCTACTTGAACGAGAAGAGGCTCAAGAATGGACTGATCCAACTCGATGACGTCATTGACTTGCAAATTTAGAAACTCTTCAACGGTGATCGATGACCTGCCTAGCTCGGCAGTTAACGGTAGCATTGCTTTTTCCAAGCGCTTTTTCAAGAGCTGACCAGCCTCTTTAGGTTGGTGCCTCTTCTCCGTTTGCATCCAGTAGTGAACCGATAGCTTTGAAATAATCGGGTCAAGCAAAATATGAGGAATACAAATATTGATCATGCCGCTCGTTTCACCGACTTTTGTATTTAAGGTGATCACAATTACCGTTTCGTTCGGCGAGACCATTTGCAAAAATTGAGGATTTGTTTCAAATTCTGCAAGCTCCGGTTCAATATGAACAATTGACGACCACGCTTCTCTAATTTGATCTGTCGTTTTTTCAAACAGTTGCGAAAGAATACGCATCTCGATTTCTGTAAAATCTCCCTGTTGCTTGTGAGACCGCCCTTGCCCACCTAAAAGTAGATCCATCATTGCGAAACCGACGTTTGGGTTGATTTCAACGAGCATGCGACCTTCTAAAGGCGCCATTTCAAAGACGTTTAAAATACTGACATTCGAGATGGAACGAATAAATTCCTCATAAGGAATTTGGTCTACTGATGCAACAGTGATATCGATATATGTACGCAATTGCGCTGAATAATAAGTCGTCAATAGTCTCGCCATATTTTCGTGTATACGCGAAATTGAACGGATTTGATCCTTTGAAAATCGCAACGCTCTCTTAAAATCATAGACACGTACTTTCTTTGACGATTCTTGCTCGATTAATTGATTAGCATCCATTTCCCCTGTAGAAAGCGCAGATAGTAATGCGTCAATCTCTCCCTGGGATAAGATTTCCTCGGCCATTGTCCTCACCCCCCCTTACTGAAGAACAAAGGATGTTGTGTATACACGATTGACTTGTCCTTCTTGAAGGTCTTCATTCAGCTTATTCTTCACCATGTCTTCAAACAAAGCCATGCTGTCATCTTGTTTAAAAGCTTCTCGGTCCATTGATGAAAGCTGATGAATCAAAATGTTATTGATTTGAAATGCTCTTTTTTCCAGCTCTATCTTTCCAGCTTCTGTATCAGCTTCAATCGTCAGTTGCAGCTTCACAAAATCATTCGAGCGCAAATTTGTCGTAATTTCTTCTGTCGTATAAGAGCGAGCGATGAGGTCATCAACGCTTTTCTCTGCATTTGCTGTAGGCTCCGGCTGAAAAAACATCCAAATGAATACACCGAGCAATACAACAACAATGATAAATAAAACGGCGATCATTCTTTTTGCGGATTGGCTTGCAAACAATGCTCATTCCTCCAATAATTTTCGGATGAGGTATGAACCTGCTGGTGATATTCGATCATTTTACGAACGACCAGCTTTTCGTCCTCGAGAACGACGTATGTCTTCCCATTTGTTAAAGTAATCGTTGTGTCAGGGTGAGATTGGATCTGTTCAATTAGCAGCGCATTCACGTGAAATGTTTTTCCGTTTAGACGAGTGACTTCAATCATAGTTGTCAGAGCCCAGAAGTAGCTACGGGCTCTGCTCCCTCCCTATCGCTTCAGATTGACAAGCTCTTGTAAAATCTCATCAGCGGTCGTAATTGTTCTAGTGTTTGCTTGAAAACCACGCTGCGCAACAATCATTTCCGAAAATTCTTCCGCCAAGTCCACATTGGACATTTCTAAGGTTCCTGGAGTTACTTTTCCGAACACACCGCTTCCAGGTCGCCCAAGCTCACCAAGTTGTAATCCGTTGCCATCTGCATCTGGTGACCCAGAGTTCGCAGTTGCTTTATATAAGTTATCACCAGATTTTTCCAAACCGCCATTGTTTGGAAAGGAAGCGAGCATCAATCGTCCGGCTACTTGTAATTTCCCGAGTCCATCAACGAAAGAAACTGTACCGTCTTCACCGATTGAGAAGCTCACTGCACTTTTTGGAATTTGAATTAATCCCGCCTGATAACTTAATCCTTGTGAAAATTGAGGCTCGGTCGCAGCGACAGCAGCCGCTTCTGCCAATTCGATCGATTCAACTGGGACTTGCATTAATGGCATAACATCGCTTAGAAGATCATCGATTGTTACAGTGTCATCGCCAGCATCAATCGCTTCAAGGTCTGTTTTCAATTTTTCTAAGTTTGTCACTTGCGTTTCCAATCCAGCGCCAAAATCGTCATTTGCGTCTTCAAGAGCATCTTTAAAATCATCAATACTTGAAACAAAATCATCAATTGCGTCAATGATTTCATCTTTGTCTTTAGCTTTTGATAAACCTTCATTGAGTGTTGTGACAGCGGTAATAAAATCCTTAAGACCGCCATCAATAAACGCTTGGGCATCTGCACTTTCCGTGTCATCTGGCATCATTTTTTGACCGGTTTCACCAATCAGGTAAAGTCCGTCTGCATTGACAAGGTAGCCATCTTCATCTAAAAAGAAACGACCAAAGCGGGTGTAGCTTAAATCCATTGCATCATCTATCGCACCTGAAGTGATTTTGTTGTCTCCAATCGCATTCGTACCATCCTTATTAACGAGGGTGCCATTCGTAATAGACCCGACTACGAAAAAGCCGTCGCCTCTTAGGGATAAATCAAGATCTCTAGAAGTCTGCTGAGTTGACCCCTGTGTATGGAGCGTATCGACCGTGGTCACTGTGCTCCCAAGCCCGATTTGTTTCGGGTTAATCCCACCTCGACCTTGCGCAGCAGCACTCGCTCCTGAAATCGCTTGATACATTTGATCTTTAAACGTGACCCGATTTTTCTTAAAACCAACTGTGTTGACGTTGGAAATGTTGTTTCCTATCACATCAAGTTTAGTTTGAAAGTTTCTCATTCCACTGATGCCTGAGTATAAAGAACGAAGCATTTAACCTTCCTCCTATATCCTTTTAATTTCGAACAGCTGACCACGATGGGCTTTTTTCACCGTTCAAAAAAATCTCGTTTTTCTTACTGACTGAACATGTCCATTGACGAAGAGCTTTGACTTTGACCATTCACCGACTCTTCTTCAACTGGAGGATCTTCTTCAACTTCACCGATAGGCGGTTCAATTTCTTCTAACGGGATATCCTCATCTGTTTCACTGCTCTCTAATGATACTTGCACAATGTCTTTCTCAGAAAGCACCGTTCCATCCTCGAGTTTATAAGAAATTCCGCGTTGAGCTTGAAATACAGCAACCACTTTACCTTCCGTAGCCATCCCACTTTCACTTGCATACGTGACATATTTTCCAATTAACTCACTGGCACCCGTTAGCGCATTTTGCGATTGGTTAGCCGCAAAATCATTAAATGATTTATTGAGGTTCGCCATCTGTTCCAATGAAGAAAAGTTCGCCATTTGCGCGATAAAGTCTCGATCTTCCATCGGATTCGTCGGGTCCTGATGTTGCAACTGAAGAATAAGCAACTGAAGAAAGTCATCTTTGCCTAACTCACTCTTGCTTTTTGTTGACGGCGCATCTTTTTGCTTCGTATGAGCTTCTCTAGCAGTTGGCAAATCATACTCGCTCCCAATTGTACTCATGGCGACCTCCTAAATTTGTAAATTCAATAACTCTTGTTGAAGCTCTTCTAAAAACCGCTGTTCTTCATGTGGTGTATCTTCTTCATGTTGTTGCTCTTTAGACTGCTGTTGCGATTGTTCATCGGACCCTTTTTGCAGATGCTGATCGCTTTCTTCAACGGTTGTAAATTCGATCCGATCAATTTGCACATGTTGTTGGCTCAGCGCATGACGGAGTTGATGAACGTTTTGCTCTAACAACTCTTTAGTTTGTGCTGCATGGGCTGTTACTAAAGCAATGATCCCTTGAGGAGACTGCTGAAGTCGGACAGTAACTTGACCAAGGTGCTCAGGCTGCAGTTGGATAGTCAAGCGCCCGGGAACAACCTCGCTTCGACCGAGCATAAATTGCTTCATCCCATGGTCTAGCTGATTAAAAATGACTTGTGTGGACTTCCCAGATGAAGTAGACGCAATATCAACGTTTTGTGTCCCTCCACCTAACGGGGTCGTGAGTGCTTGGGGATGAATATTTATACCTTTATCCTTTGCAATCTGGACTGGAGGAGAGTCATTCCCGTCTAACAGTTGAGCCTTTTTCATCGCTCCCATCGATGCCCATTGTTGTTCTATCCCACTTCTCGTTGCTTCCATACGGTAAAGTATTGTTTTGAGCTCTTTCCATTGTTCAGGAGACTTATCTTTAAAAGATATGATTTTTGCTAACTGTGCGACGTCTTGAGAGACTTTCTCCATTGACTTCTCAGCGGTCGAACGAGCTTCTGATGCTTGAACAGTGACCATAGGCTTAACCTTACTTGCTGTAACGCTTTGATGAATCAGCTGAATCAGGCGAGCATCGAGAGGTTTTTTGTCATTGCTTGCAACTTCTTGCTTAATGCTAGGTAAAGGAATGTCCGCTTTAAGTAGTAACGTATAAAGTGCTTGGAGCTGTGAGTGACTCTCGTCTTCCCCAGGATCATTGACAAGCTCTTCAACTGCCGCTGTTAATGATTGCATCGTTACTCCTTGCATGGATGTCTCACTAAGGCTCGCAAACCATTGGTCCATCTCTTCAACAGTGAGATCAAGTTCGGCCATGATTGATTTCAACAAAGTCATCATTTCTAACATTTCTGGCGACATATGTTGTATTGCGGACGAATGTAAAAGGGTCTCTGATACTTGTTTATTCCCTTGTCCTTCTAAAGAGGTTTTGAATAACTGACTAAACAGGGGGCTGACACCCGCATCCTCTTTTCGTTCCCCTTTCGATACACCTACTGATTGGGCTCCACCTGCAAGAGGCAATGACCCGTTTAACTGCATCTTCACTCGATTCACCCCCTTTCTTTTAAGGAATTGTACTTGCAATTGATTCAGCAATTGGTGCTGCCTGTGCAGGATCCATACTTTCTAAAATTGAAGCACGTTGATCAGAACCCATTTTCATTAAAAGTCGCATCACTGTGTCAGACTCCATTTCAGCGAAAAGGTCAGCTGCCTTTGATGCTGTCATCTCTTCAAAAGTCTTTAATGTCTCTTCTTCTTTTTGAGCTTTTGTTTCACGCTGAGCTTCAAGCTGAAGTCGATTCGACTTTGCTTGTTCAAGCTCATTCTCTAGCGTTTTAATTTGCGTATCTTTTTGTTCAACAGCAGCCTGCATATTTTTAATCTCTTGTTGCTGGTCTGTGATCATCGATTCAAGCTGCTGGATTGTCGCTTCAGAAGATTGCTCTTGCTCGTCCTCTGGAGGAATCCACTCATTCACAACTGGTATAGATGACGCGATCGACCTGCCCGTATCGAGCACATTCATCCCCATTGCCTGCATAATGAAGACAGTTAATGCGAGCGCCGCCCCTATTGGAAGAATAATGATAAAAAAAATCCATGAGAGGCGCTTTTTTGTTTTTCCTTTACTCATAAGCCTCACCTACTCTCACGATTTAAAATGATGCTGAACGGCCATTTCATCCAGCATTTTGACCTCTTGCCGCTCTCTTTCAAGCTCTTGATTCCGCAAATCATTGCGCTTCAAATGCTCGTATTTTTTTTGTTCTATACTTTTAGATGCTAAGTCTTCTTGTTTTTGTCCCATCTCCGTACGGGCATTTGCAACCTCTGTTTGCTTGTGATCAATGAGCTTTTCCATCGTCTGCAAATGAGTTTGTAGACGTTGAATCTCAAGCAATGAACACCCTTCTTGAAGCTGCTTTTCAAGCTGTGCGGTCGTTTGCTCTTTATCCTTCAGCATGTGGTACAGCTGTGTACCTTCCCGCCTAAACGTTTCCACTGACTGCTCGTAAGCAGCCCGCGCATCCATTGTTTCATAGCTTTTCAGACTAATAATGGTGTCAAATCGATGCTTCTGCGCCATGTTATCCCTCCGTTATTTGCCTCAACGCATCTAACGTTTGCTCGAGACGATACGATTCGTCTGTTTTTTGCTTAAGAAACGAACGAATTTCAGGCATTTTAGTCACAGCTTGGTCCACTTCTGGTGATGACCCACGTTTGTAAGCACCAATTTTGATTAAATCCTCTGCTTCATCGTAGCTAGCCATCCACGTACGAATTTGTTCTGCAAGGGTACGTTGCTCATCAGAGGTAATGTGATTCATTAAACGACTAATGCTTTTCAGAACATGCACCGCCGGAAACTGTCCCCGGTTAGCAAGCTCACGGTCAAGAACGAGATGACCGTCTAAGATTCCACGAACCGCATCAGCAATCGGATCATTTAAATCGTCTCCATCGACAAGGACTGTGTAGATTGCGCTCATTGTCCCATTTACGCTGTTGCCAGCTCTTTCTAGCAATCGTGGAAGCATCCCAAATACAGAGGGCGTATACCCTTTGGTCGTCGGTGGCTCACCTGTAGCAAGACCAATCTCTCGTTGCGCCATTGCTACCCTTGTGACAGAGTCCATCATAAACATGACATTCATCCCTTGTTCCCTAAAGTGTTCCGCAATGGCCGTAGCTGTGAAGGCACCTTTAAGTCGCATTAGGGCGGGTTGATCCGACGTAGCAACAATAACAACTGATTTTTTTAACCCATCAGGTCCTAAGTCGCGTTCAATAAACTCTCTTACTTCACGACCACGCTCACCAATTAAAGCAATTACATTCACATCAGATTCGGAATTTCGCGCGATCATACCAAGCAACGTGCTTTTTCCGACCCCAGAACCAGCAAAAATACCCATTCGCTGCCCTTTACCCATTGTGAGTAAACCATCAAGTACCTTGACACCTAATTCAAGCGGCTCGGTAATTGCCGGACGCTTCAACGGGTTGATCGGATCGCTGTCAGAGTTTACATACTGCACACCTTTTGCCAGTAACGAAGAGCGATCTAATGGCTTTCCAAGCGCATCAAGCACTTGACCAATCAAATCTTTTCCAGCTGGTACGTAAAGAGGTCGATTCGTCGCTTCAACGAGCGAGCCAGCAGACACATCTTGCATGCTGAAAAATGGCATGAGGAGCAGATGATCTCCTCGAAAACCAACAACTTCAGCTGGTACACTAGATCGACTCGGGTGATTAACATGAATGTAGCACACATCTCCAATAGAAGATGGCGGCCCAATTGATTCAACCATCAAGCCAACAACGCGATGTACTCTACCGTACTTCTGAAAGGTATCTGTCTTCTGGATGATATCGATGAGCTCGCTCAAATGCCTTGTCATATGCCTCCACCTCGTCCACTGTCAATTCAAGGGCTTTACGAATTTCGTTCAGCTGACTGTCGACACTTGCATCAATTCGACCGTTGGAAGTCTCCAAGTAGCAGTCCCCGAATTGGAGATCGTCATCCGGATAGACGAGAAGGTCCTGGCCCGGTTTCTTCACCCGCTCTTGCTGTTCAGACACAAAAAGATACTGCTCTGGAGACACATACAATTTAACGACATCTGCTTCCTTGACCTCCTTAAGCAATGCTGAAACAACACACCTAAGGCTTTGCATGTTTTCAGCTGCCTGACGCGTTACTCTGGAAGCAACCGCAAAGGCTAGCGCAGCTATGTCTTCCTCTGCTTGTTCAATCGTTTGCGACCGAATGTTTGTTAAGCTTTCGACAATATCTGACGCGATCGCCAGTTTTTTTGATATAGTGCTTCAGCTTCCTCTCGCCCCGCTTTAAGCCCTTCCTCTTTTCCTTGTTCGCGAGCTTCGAGGAACAACGCCTCTTTTTCTTTTACAGCTGCTTCTTTTAGCTGCCGAATGTCTTCCTTCTTTGCTTCATAATAAGCTTCAGCTCTTTGAATGATCTCTTCCGCCTCTTGTTTTGCAGCCCATCGTTTTTTTTCAGCTTCTGCCTCATGATCTACCTTGGCAATCTGCTCTTCCTGCTCCTGAATAGGTGTGTATAAATTTATTTGCCGACCTTCATTTTTCTTTGAAGTCGTCTTTAAGATTCTAGACAATGATATCGTCTCCCCCGCCTCTGGCAATCACAATATCACCAGCTTCTTCAAGGTTTCGAATAATCGTCACAATGCGCGTCTGTGCCTCTTCAACATCACGCAATCTCACTGGGCCTGACAAGTCCATCTCATCTTTAAAAGTCTCCACCATACGTTGAGACATGTTAGAGAAGACCACTTCTTTAACATCTTCGCTGGCAACTTTTAGAGAGAGCATCAGGTCATCGTTATCTACTTCACGAATGATTCGTTGAATTGCCCTTGCATCCAACGTGACAATGTCCTCAAAGACAAACATCCGCTTCTTAATTTCTTCAGCAAGCTCAGGGTCTTGAATTTCTAATGACTCAAGAATGGTTCGTTCAGTGGACCGATCGACCCCATTTAACACCTCAACGACAGCCTCAATGCCTCCAGTTTGTGAATAATCATGTGACACCGTTGATGACAGCTTTCTTTCTAAAATCGTTTCAACTTCATTGATCATTTCAGGGGAGGTGCTTTCCATTAAAGCGATCCGTTTGGCAATGTCGGCCTGCGATTCCTGTGGCAGTGAAGATAGAATCTGTCCTGCTTGATCTGAATCCAAATAGGAAAGAACTAGTGCAATTGTTTGCGGGTGCTCGTTTTGAATAAAGTTGAGAACCTGTGACGCATCTGCCTTTCTTGCAAAATCGAAGGGACGTACCTGTAACGACGAGGTCAAACGTGTGATCACTTTTGTCGCTTCATCTGAGCCAATGGCCTTTTCGAGGACTGTTTTCGCGTACCCAATTCCCCCTTGGGTAATATAGTCTTGAGCCATGACTAAATTATAAAATTGGTCTAAGATCTGATCTTTAAAAGAGCTTTCGACTTTTTTAACTGCGGAAATTTCCAACGTCAGTTTTTCCATTTCTTCTTCTGACAAGTGTTTAAATATATTTGCCGACAATTCTGGTCCAAGTGAAATTAAGAGAATGGCAGCTTTTTGCTTTCCGGTTAGGTCATAAGTTAATGGCCTCGCCAAAGCAAGTCACCTCCTTTTCGCATATTAATCTTCAGACAGCCATGTTCTAAGTAGCTTGGCAAATTCGTCTGGATGCTCCAACGCCAACTTTTCAATTTGTCGTCTTTTCATAACTTCCTCTCCTTCTTCACGAGGAATATCTTCGACCTCATCATCTACAAAAGACAGACCACCTTGATCATACTCAAGCTCTTCCTCTTCAACACGATTTTTCCGCCGACTCCATAAAACAATGAGTGCAATGAGCAAGGCCACACCTAGCCCAGCCATGACGTAAATATTCCACAATGGCAAGCCTGAAGATGGTTCGTTTGCAAAATTGACTCTTCCATTGAATGGCTGCATCGCAACAGAAATATTTTCAACGAGATCAACATCTTGCTCTTGACGGACACTCTCTGGGACAGATGTTCGAATGATTTTCGTAAGAATTTGTGAAATGTCATCCTGCAATTGTGTTTGCTCAGCAGCGGACAACACCTCTCCATTCGTATTTGGAATTGTCGGATCAACGAGTACTTGAATCCCGAGGTTCCTTAACTGATATGGACTTTCAACGATGTTCTTTTGAATACGAGAGACGTCGTTATTAATCCGTTCCTCGATCCGTTCGTAATCGCCATTTTGTCCGCCATTGACTTCCGCATAATTTGTGATGTCATTGTCAGCTGTTCCTGCGATGCCGCCGGCTCCTGCTCCTTGGCCTTCAAATGCCTCAGTAATTCTTTCAACACTGACTTGAATGCCTTCCATATCTTCTTCATTGACAGGAACGACGAGGTTTTCTGTGCGATTTTCCTGAGTAAAATCAATGTCTGCTGTTACTGTGGTCACGACTCGGTTATAACCCATAAGCATCCCGAGCATTTGTTGTACCCGCTCTTTAATATCCTCTTCAATTTGACTCTTCACTTCGAGCTGATCAGAAAAGGTAGCAAATGACTGCTCATCGCTTCCTTTCAGCGTTAAGTGGTTAAAGTTTTGATCCATAATCTCAATGTTTTCTGGCGGCAATGAGGGTACACTTTTTGAAACGAGATGGTACAGCGCGTTAATTGATGACTGGTCTACATTGGCACCAGGTGCGATTTTAAGAACAATCGCCGCTGAAGCCGGCTGGTCTGTTTCATTCACCCACACTGAGCTCTCTGGAATGTTGATCATGACCTTTGCATCGTCAATATTGGATATTGACGTAATCATTTGCGCCAATTCATTTTGCATTGACTCTAATTTGACCATTTGAAACTCGTTCTCGGTCATACCCATGCCCATTTGATCTCCGAAAAATGAATAATCGATATGCCCAGTTTCTGGTATACCTTCTGCAGCAAGCTCCACACTTAAAGCTTCTGCTTGATCTTCCGGAACCTGAATAGACGTACCATTTGCGCCAATTTCTGAAGCCACACCCTTAGAGTCTAAATTCGCTTTAATCTGCCCGGTTTCTTCAGGCGTAAGATTGTTATAAAGTGTGATTAACGTCGGGTTTGCTCCGCGATATGTAACAAAGGATAAGCCAATAATGACGAGGAAGAGAGCGCTGATGAAGCTGACCTTTTGCCATAGAGGCCGTTCATTCCAGAAGGCCTTGATGCGTTCCCAATACTGCTTAAAATTATCTTTCATCATTCCCCCGGTTGCCCCTTCTTCGGTAATATGCTGTGATTAAATCTGCATCCTCATCACTTCTTGATATGCACTTACAACCTTATTACGTACTTCCATCGTAAGTTGTAAAGATAAACCCGCCTTTTCTTTCGCTATCATCACTTCATGAAGGCTGTCTACCTTTCCAGTTGCAAGCTGTGTCGTTTTTTCATCTGAGATTTCCTGTTGCTTCTGAACTTGATCTAAGGCATTAAACATTGCTTGTTTAAATGATTGCTGCGCTTCTGCAGGTGATACCTCTGGCGTAGGTCGCGGCAATCCACTAGGCAGTTGAATATTCTGTGAAATTCCAACCATATGTTATTCCCCTCCCCACTGCTATTTTCCAATCTCTAACGTTTTCATCAGTATTCCTTTAGAAGCATTTAAAGCTGTGACATTCGCTTCGTAGCTTCTTGTCGCACTCATCAAATCAACCATTTCCTTAAGTGGGTCTACATTCGGTTTAAGCACATACCCTTCCTCATTCGCATCAGGATGTCCAGGATGATATTGCTGCAAAAAGGCGCATCATCCTCAACAATGCTTTCCACTTGAACGCCTTCCCCCGCTTGAGCATACTGCTGACGAGCAGTCTGCAAATAATTTGAAAATGTTGAATCCTTAGGTGCAATGTTAACCATTTTTCTTCGATAAGGTTGCCACTGACCGTCTACAAGCTCTGCACGAGTCGAATTTGCATTGGCAATGTTAGAAGAAATGACATCCATACGTAACCTCTGTGCTGTTAAAGCAGAAGCACTAATATGTAGTGGAGTAAACAACGTCATATTATGCCTGACCTCCTTTTATGACTGATCGAAGAGATTGGTATTTTCCATTCAACCGATCAACAAGCGCATAATAATGCATTTGATTTTCTGCCATCATCGCCATTTGCTTGTCGATATCTACAGCGTTTCCGTTGTGGTGATAAGATGTTTGTTTTGACTGGATCAGATAAGGCGTATTTGTTTCCTTAGAAAAAGGGATGTGAGCAGCATTTGTTTTTTTTGCTACGAGAGATTCCTGCGCATTATGTAACGTGTCTCTAAAAGATATAGATCGTTCTTTATATCCAGGAGTATCTGCATTGGAGATATTTTGAGCTATTACATTTTGTTTCATCTGCGCAAATCCTACTGATTTTTCCAATGCAGTAATAGTTGAACTCGCCAAAAGACTCATATCTTTCCTCCTTTATTCGACATAGACTGACAATAACGTGGTTTATTTCATTAATTTTCCTTCATCTGATCTCTTGTATTGTAAATAATATTAGTACCGTTGTCTATAATATCTAAAATAGTCATCATAATTCATCCGAAAGAACTAACATTACGTGGTACTTTAGGTCTAAAATTAAATTCTTATTAAGAATATTGTCGTTTATAATACTATCTCATAAAAAATGCAGGCTTTTGTCATAGCGATTCTTACAAAAAGATGACATCTCCCAATATGTTTACTTAAAAAAGCCGTCTCTCTATGAGAGAACGGCTTTATCATTTGTATTCACTGAACTAACAATGGGACAAAATTGAGCTAGATTTTGCAAATGGTTGTCAATCAACGTGAGAGACGCAAATACAATTAACGAAAAGCAAGCGTGTCAACAAACAAAAACCGCCTCCTAGAGAGGCGGTTATAAAACTGCATAACAGTCGTTTGTTTAGTTAGCTTTCAACTTTTCAAGCTCAACAAGAAACTTATTGTTTAACACTTTAATGTAAGTCCCTTTCATTCCTAAAGAACGAGATTCAATGACACCAGCACTTTCAAGCTTTCGAAGAGCATTGACGATCACAGAACGTGTAATCCCGACACGGTCAGCGATTTTACTTGCGACAAGCAAGCCTTCGTTGCCATTTAGTTCTTCAAAGATATGTTCAATCGCTTCAAGTTCACTATATGAAAGAGATGAAATTGCCATTTGCACAACAGCTTTACTGCGCGCTTCCTCTTCAATCTCCTCTGCCTTCTCACGTAGAATTTCCATTCCAACAACTGTTGCACCGTACTCAGCTAACACAAGATCGTCGTCAGCGAAAGAATCGCTGAGACGCGCAAGAATTAATGTCCCTAGACGCTCGCCCCCGCCAATAATAGGGACAATTGTCGTTAATCCATTTTTAAATAGGTCTTTATTTTCAACTGGAAATGCTGTGTATTCACTTTCAACATCCAGGTTTGACGATGTTTCTGTAACGTTAAATAAACGGTTTGTATAATCCTCAGGAAACTGTCGATTGCTTATAATCTCTTTCATACGATCATTCTCAATTTCCTGACGAATAGAATAGCCTAAAAGCTTACCACGACGGCTAATCACAAAAATGTTAGCTTGAATGACTTCCTGCAATGTTTCAGCCATATCGCGAAAATTCACTGGCCGTCCTGCTGCCTTTTGTAACATTGCATTAATTTCTCTTGTTCTTTCTAGTAACTTCATTTCTAAATATCCTCCTTGAATGACTATAAAATGTATTGGCTTAAATCACGATTCTTTACGATTTCTGACAATTTTTCGTCAACGTATTCTGGGGTAATGCGAATGGTATCTAACGTTATATCAGGCGCTTCAAACATGAGATCCTCTAATAATTTCTCGAGAATGGTGTGCAATCGACGCGCCCCGATATTATCAGTATCTTCGTTAACCGTCGTCGCAATCGATGCAATCCTACGTATAGCATCGTCAGAAAATTCAACGTTTATACCTTCAGTGGCCAAAAGTGCTGTATATTGTTTAAGAAGTGCGTATTTTGGCTCCATTAGAATGCGAACAAAATCTTCTTCTGTTAAATTGTTTAGTTCGACACGAATAGGAAAGCGTCCTTGAAGTTCGGGAATCAAGTCTGATGGCTTACTTTGGTGAAAGGCACCGGCTGCCACGAATAGAATATGATCTGTTTTTACTGGACCATGTTTTGTAACAACCGTCGCTCCTTCAACAATTGGAAGAATATCTCGCTGAACACCTTCCCTAGAAACATCGGCACCGTTTTTATGATCTTTCCCAGAAATTTTGTCAATTTCATCGATAAAGATCATGCCACTTTGCTCGACACGATGAACTGCTTCTTGAATACATTCATCGACATCGATTAATTTCTGTGCCTCTTCCTGAATAAGATAGGGGCGCGCCTCTCGAACTGATAGTTTTTTCTTTTTCGTTCGTTTGGGCATAAAATTAGACAGCGCATCTTGCATATTCATTCCCATTTGTTCCATTCCAGAGCCTTGCAACATATCAAACATAGAAGGCTGCTGTTCTTCAAGCTCAATCGTAATCATATGATCCTCCAGCTCACCTAAAGCCAATTTATGAGCAACTTGTTTCTTTTGCTCATTTCGACTTTGTTGCTCTTCTGAAGCGGAAGATTGATTTTCCTCGGATGATTGATTTCCAAACAACATCTCAAGTGGATTTTTATAAGATGTCTGCTGCTTTTTTGAAGGTACAAGTAAGTCGACAATTCGTTGATCAGCTTGCTTCTTTGCTGGCTCCTGCACACGCTCCATTTGTTCCTCTTTGACAATTCGAACGGCGCTTTCAACGAGATCGCGCACCATCGACTCGACATCGCGACCAACATAACCGACCTCAGTAAACTTTGTCGCCTCCACCTTAATAAAAGGAGCGCCGATAAGCCTTGCAAGCCTTCTTGCAATTTCCGTTTTCCCTACACCCGTCGGCCCAATCATTAAGATATTTTTTGGTACAATCTCATCTCGCATTTTTGAATCTACTTCATTACGGCGATATCGGTTGCGTAAAGAAACGGCGATCGCCTTTTTTGCTGCTGTTTGTCCTACAATCGATTGATCGAGTTTTTCGACGATCTGTCTTGGGGTTAAGGATTTTTGCAAGATTGTTCCTCCTTCACAGTACCTTTGTCACTTTCAACTGAAATCAGAGCCACTTTTATGTATTCCCCTTTTTCAGAAAAATAATGTGACATTTTTTCAAAGTTTTTCAACGATGATTTGATCGTTTGTATATACACAAATCCGGCTCGCTGTTTCCAATGCTGCTTTAGCAATCGTTTCCGCACTCAATTCAGGTGCATACTCTTTCAGTACACGTCCAGCAGCTAGCGCATAGTTCCCCCCAGAACCAATTGCTAATATCCCGTCATCAGGCTCAATGACCTCGCCTGTACCAGAAACGAGAAAAAGGTGTGACTGATCCATAACAATAAGCATTGCCTCCATCCGGCGCAATACTTTATCGGAACGCCATTCTCTAGCAAGCTCGACACTGGCTCTTTGAAGATTACCCTGAAACTCTTCTAGCTTACTTTCGAACATATCATACAGTGTAAATGCATCTGCTACTGATCCTGCAAAGCCAGCCAAAACACGACCTTGATAAAGCTTCCTCACTTTTCTCGCAGTGTGCTTCATAACGACAGCATTGCCGAGTGTCACTTGGCCGTCTCCTGACATTGCCGCTTCACCATTTTTTTTAATGGCAAAAATCGTCGTCGCGTGAAACGTCTGTTCCATCTCCTTGTCCTCCTTCTAACTGTCATGCCCTAGGATGGGTGTTCATGTACACGTGGCGAAGGCGATCCTTTGTCACATGTGTGTACATTTGTGTCGTAGACAAATTTTCATGTCCTAGTAACTCTTGCACAGAACGCAAGTCTGCCCCCTCATTTAGCATATGGGTCGCAAAGGTATGCCTTAACGTGTGTGGGCTGATATGAATATGAAGAGATGCGTCTTTTACTAGTTTGTTTAACACTTCACGTACAGAGCGTTCAGAAAGAGCCCCACCCCGATGATTTAAAAATAAGGCATCTGTTGTTTGGGAGGACTTTTTCAAAAGCTGAACACGCCCTTCCTCAATATAAAGACGAAGTGCGGCGTGAGCAAAACTACCAAATGGGACAAAGCGCTCTTTTTTGCCTTTTCCCCGAACAAGGACAGCGTCGACAGAAAAGTCAACATCTTGAAGACGTATTGATGTACACTCTGATACACGAATACCGGTTGCATACATCAATTCGAGCAAAGCTTGATTTCTTTGTCCGAGATTCGAGGTCTGATCTGAAACCAAAAAAAGTTGATTCAATTCCTTCTCATAAAGAAACTGAGGGAGCTTTCGTTCCGCCTTCGGTATTTGAGAAAGAACAAAAGGATTCTCCTCGACGTACGCTTCCTTCATGAGATAATGGTATAAACTTCGCAAAGCAGAGACTTTCCGAGCTACTGTTTTTCGTGCATATCGCTGACGGTATAAGTAACTTAAGTAGCGGCGCACATCTGCATGAGAAACAGCAGCAAAGTGAGTGAACTGTTGCTGCTCTAAATGATGAACGAACTGCTCAATATCTCTCTGGTAACTTTGTAGCGTGTGAGCCGAATAAAGCTTCTCCACCCGAAGATATTTAAGAAATTGCTCTTTGTGTTTATCATACGTTTGCAAATCATCTCACCTCATATGAAGGCACTCAAATCGTACCATACTTAATTAGTAAGATGCAATCGAAAATCATTAGATTGATGAAAAATTCTGAATTGACTCCAGTGCACGCCGAGCGATTGTTTCATTCCGCTCTTTTTTATTTTTTATTTTTTGCTCAAGTGGCGGGAATAAGCCAAAATTAATGTTCATCGGTTGGAAGTCTTCTGGATTAGCTGACGTAATATAACGTGCTAAGCTCCCGAGAGCCGACTCAGCCGGAAGAACAACAGGCTCCTCTCCCCGAACGATACGTGCGGCATTCAGTCCTGCCATTAACCCTGAAGCAGCTGATTCCACATAGCCTTCAACACCGGTCATTTGACCTGCAAAAAACAAGTCAGCTCGACCTTTATATTGGTAGGTCGGGAGCAATAGACGCGGTGAATTTATAAATGTATTCCGATGCATTACGCCTAAACGAACAAATTCTGCATTTTCAAGCCCGGGAATTAAACGTAAAACTTCTTTTTGTGCTCCCCACTTCATATGTGTCTGAAATCCGACAATATTGTAAAGTGTGCCTGCACCGTCATCTTGCCGAAGCTGCACGACAGCAAATGGGCGTTTACCCGTCCGCGGATCCTCAAGACCTACTGGCTTCATTGGTCCAAACAACAATGTCTGTTTACCCCGCCGAGCCATCACTTCTATTGGCATACATCCTTCAAAAAACATGTCTTTTTCAAACGGCTTAACTTCTACCGTCTCCGCAGCCATGAGCGCCTCATAAAAACGATCAAATTCTTCCTCCGTCATTGGGCAATTTAAATAAGCTGCCTCGCCTTTATCATAACGTGATTTTAAGTAAACAATGTCTTCATCAATTGAATCTCTTTCAATGATCGGTGCTGCTGCATCAAAGAAATAAAGATCCTCTTCACCCGTTAACTCGCGTAATGTTGCACCGAGACGATCGGACGTAAGCGGTCCTGTAGCCACAATCGTCGGTTCATCCGTTAGATCAGTCACTTCCTCCGAAACAACAGTCACGAGCGGATGCCCTTTTACCTGCTCTGTTACGCGAGCAGCAAACTCATGCCGGTCAACCGCAAGTGCCCCTCCTGCCGGGACTGCACAGGCGTCGGCTGATGAAACAATCACCGAATCAAGTGCGCGCATTTCTTCCTTTAATACACCAACAGCGTTCGTAAGTGCGTTCGCTCTAAGAGAGTTCGAGCAAACCAATTCAGCAAATTTGTCTGTATGATGCGCCGGTGTTTGCTGAACCGGACGCATCTCATGCAAAACCACCGGGATTTGGCGCTTGGCAAGCTGCCATGCCGCCTCACTCCCGGCTAGTCCTGCGCCGATCACGTGAACAGGACGTTGAGACATTTCATCACTTCCTTACTTCCTTTATTCTTGTGGTTCTTCTTTATAATCACACTGCGTACATTGAATTTGTTTGCCCTTTTTTATTTTTTTCTCGACTAAAAGAGCGTTACATTTTGGACAAGGACGGGAAATCGGCTTATCCCAGGAAATAAACTCACATTCTGGATAACGGTCACACCCGTAAAAAATCCGGCCTTTTTTACTTTTGCGCTCCACAATCTGACCTTCCTTACAACGTGGACACCCTACACCAATTTCTTTTACAATCGGCTTTGTATTTCTACAGTCAGGGAAGTTCGAGCATGCCATAAACTTTCCGTAACGTCCCATTTTGATGACCATCGGCGACCCACACAGTTCGCAATCGACGCCAGCGGGCTCATCTTTAATTTCCACTTCCTGCATCTCTTTTTCGGCGACTTTTAAGCTCTTTTCAAACCCCTTATAAAATCCATCGATGACTTCGATCCAATCCTTTTGCCCTTCTTCAATTTCATCCAAGTCCTTTTCCATTCCAGCCGTGAAATTCACATCAATAATTTGCGGGAAAAACTCTAATATGAGTTCTAAAACAATTTCACCGAGCTCTGTCGGTACGAACCGCTTATTGTCTAACGTAACGTAGTTGCGACGTTGGATGGTATCTAAGGTTGGTGCAAACGTTGACGGACGACCAATGCCAAGCTCCTCAAGCGTCTTGACGAGCCTTGCCTCTGTATATCGCGGCGGCGGCTGCGTAAAGTGTTGCTTCGGTTTAAAGGCTTCAGCTTGGACGATGTCCCCTTCTTCTAAAGGTGGCAAAATCCGATCTTCTTCCTTTTTATTGTCATCGTTACCTTCTACGTACACTTTCATAAAGCCAGCAAATTTGACCTTGGACCCTGTCGCTCTAAAGGTTACATTATTGTTTGTCAGATCGACACTCATTGTATCCATCACTGCCGGTGCCATCTGGCTTGCTACGAAACGCTCCCAAATGAGCTTGTATAAACGCAGCTGATCTCTTTTTAAGACTTTTTTCAACGAACTAGGGTGACGGAGTGCAGACGTTGGCCGGACAGCCTCATGGGCATCCTGAGCGTTCTCAGAAGGTCCTTTTGTTTGTTGCCTTCGTTGAACGTATTCCTTACCGTAGTTTTCTTCAATATACGTACTGACTTCTTGTAATGCAGAAGCTGATATCCGCGTCGAATCTGTACGCATATATGTAATAAGACCAACCGTTCCTTCTTTCCCGAGGTCAATCCCCTCATAAAGCTGCTGGGCAAGCATCATCGTTTTCTTCGCACGAAAGTTTAATTTTCGTGCCGCCTCTTGCTGTAATGAAGATGTCGTGAAGGACGGTGCCGGATTACGCCGCCGCTCCTTTTTCGCGACGGAGGCGACTTTAAGATCCTTGCCGTCCATCTGTTCTAAAACGTCATCAACGTCTTCTTTCGTTTTTAACGGGCGTTTCTTCCCGTCCACTCCATAGAAAGAAGCTTCAAAAGCTTTGTTTCCCTTCTTAACCTCTGAAGTGATTGTCCAATACTCTTCTGGTATGAATTTTTTTATTTCATTTTCTCGCTCGATAATAAGCCGCACAGCGACAGATTGAACTCGACCGGCGCTCAGCCCCTTTTTTACTTTTTTCCAAAGTAACGGAGAAATATTGTATCCAACCAGCCGGTCAAGAATACGACGAGCTTGCTGCGAATCAACAAGTTTCATATCTATTGCACGTGGGTGCTTAAATGATTCCTTGATCGCATCTTTCGTAATTTCATTAAAAACGACGCGACACTCTGATGCTTCATCGATTTGTAAACTATGAGCCAAGTGCCAAGCAATGGCTTCACCTTCGCGATCAGGGTCAGCTGCAAGATATATCTTCTTTGCTTTTTTTGCTTCGTTTTTTAGCTCTTTTAAAACTGGACCTTTTCCACGTATCGTAATGTATTTAGGCTCATATTGAGCTTCAACGTTTACTCCCATTTGACTTTTCGGGAGATCACGTACGTGTCCCATCGATGCTTTTACTTTGTATTTTTTTCCTAAATATTTTTCAATGGTCTTTGCCTTTGCAGGCGATTCCACAATGACCAGGTAGTCTGCCATAGAATTCGGTTCCCCCCAAAGAGGTGTGAATTAAAATCTTCCCTATTATTAATGATTTATCTACAGTTTGTCAAACAATAGATGGATTGATTGCCTCCAAAGAAACATTTTCGTCAATATCTGAAGCAGTAAATACAGGGGTTGCCCCGTCCCGAATCAATTCATTACTACCTATTGCATAAGGTTCATAAATAGACCCTGGAATGACATAGACATCCCTATTCTGCTCGACCGCATAATGTGCGGTAATTAATGATCCGCTTCGTTGTTTTGCCTCCGCAATTAACACCCCTTGACTGAGACCACTAATCACGCGGTTTCTTGCTGGAAAATGCCACTTTCTCGGGGGCGTATTTGGCGGATATTCACTTACAAGCCACCCTTGCTGAACGATTCGTTGGGCCAAGTTTGTATGTGCTCTAGGATAGATATGATTTATTCCACTGCCGAGAACAGCGATCGTCATTCCACACGAATGCATGGCGATCTCATGAGCGATGCGATCTGCGCCATAAGCCATCCCACTCACGATACACCAATTACGTTCTACTAAGGGCGGTAACACATGCTTTAAAGCAGGACGAACAGCAGGGCTTGGATGCCGAGAACCAACGACGCTTAGAGCTTTTGTTCGTGGCGGCCAGTTCTTTCTCCCTTTCACATAAAGGACATGAGGAGGAGCAAAGATATGTCTTAAGAGATGAGGATAAGAATCATCAAAACGGGTGTGAATGCTAATGTCATGGAGCTGACAAACAGATGAAATGGCTTTGAAAGTCGTTTGCTGAAGCTCGGAATGGATGCGAGAGGCTTGTTGCAGGGGAAGGTGTAGAATTTCTGCGAATGCTGAGGGTGAAGCTTTATCGATCCATGCTAACGTTGCATCGTATTCTAAGGCATTTTTATAGTGTGCCAACGACCATACAGCACAGAGTGAAGGCGGATAAGGCGTTTCTTTTCGACGAGCAGCAAAGCATCAAATCCTTTCTTTGTCATTTCGTTTTTCTTAGGTAAAAGAAAAGCCCCTGGATGCAGGAGCTTTTCTTAAGGAGTTAAGAGCGTGCTTTTTCAAGCAAATTGTTTTCTTCAAGTACAGAAATCAACGTTTCACCCATCACAGCAGGTGTTTCAGCTACCCGAATACCACACTCATTTAACGTTTTAATCTTCTCATCAGCAGTCCCTTTTCCACCAGAAATAATGGCGCCTGCATGCCCCATTCGCTTGCCTGGAGGTGCTGTGCGACCACCGATAAATCCGATAACAGGCTTCGTCATATTGGCTTTCACCCATTCAGCAGCTTCTTCCTCTGCTGTTCCACCGATTTCACCAATCATGATGACAGCGTACGTATCCTCATCTTCGTTAAACGCTTTTAGGACATCGATAAAATCTGTGCCGTTGACTGGGTCTCCGCCGATACCAACTGCTGAAGATTGACCGATACCTTCTTGAGACAATTGGTGAACGGCTTCGTATGTCAATGTACCTGAACGGGATACAACACCAATGTGGCCCTTTTATGAATGTATCCTGGCATAATCCCGATTTTACATTCATCCGGCGTAATAACCCCTGGACAGTTTGGACCAATTAAACGAGTTTTGCGTCCTTCCAAGTACTTTTTCACTCGAACCATATCAAGAACAGGAATACCTTCTGTAATACAGATCGCTAAGTCTAGCTCAGCATCGGCAGCTTCCATAATGGCATCCGCAGCAAAAGCAGG
This sequence comes from Litoribacterium kuwaitense, assembly GCF_011058155.1. Lineage (NCBI taxonomy): Bacteria > Bacillati > Bacillota > Bacilli > Caryophanales > Bacillaceae > Litoribacterium > Litoribacterium kuwaitense. The sequence goes on from NZ_JAALFC010000003.1 coordinate 194,386, forward strand.
CGGGACATAAATTACGGAAGCCGTAGCTCCTGTTTCTTCCACTGCTTCAGATACAGTATTAAAGACGGGTACACCTTCAACTTCGGTGCCGCCTTTTTTCGGTGTTACACCCCCGACAATTTTCGTACCGTATTCGAGCATTTGCTTCGTATGGAAAAGCCCTGTAGATCCTGTAATGCCTTGGACAATGACTTTTGTGTTTGCATTAATAAAAATACTCATCGAATCTCCCGCCTTTCTTCTACTGTTGTACTAGCGATACGATTTTTTGCGCAGCATCGGACATAGAATCTGCCGCAGTAATGTTCAATCCGGATTTCTTTAGAAGCTCTTTACCAAGCTCTACATTTGTCCCCTCTAAGCGAACGACAAGTGGAAGGGTTAAACCGACTTGTTTTGTCGCCTCAATAACACCTTCGGCAATGATGTCACAGCGCATGATCCCTCCGAAAATGTTAACGAGGATCCCTTCAACATTTTTGTCAGACAAAATGATCTTAAAGGCCTCTGTTACTTTCTCAGCTGTAGCACCTCCGCCAACATCAAGGAAGTTTGCCGGGTCACCGTGATAGTGCTTAATGATATCCATTGTTGCCATCGCCAAACCAGCACCATTAACCATACAACCGATATTTCCATCAAGTGAAATATAGCTTAGGTCATATTTAGATGCTTCGATTTCTTTTGGATCCTCTTCAGAGAGGTCACGATACTCCAACAAATCTTTTTGTCGGTAAAGTGCATTGGAATCAAAATTTAATTTAGCGTCCAATGCCATAATTTCACCGTCACCGGTCACGATCAATGGGTTAATTTCTGCAATAGAACAGTCTTTTTCAACAAAAGCTTTATAAAGCCCCATCATAAAAGCAACTGCCTTCGATAGCTGGGCAGCAGGAATATTAATGTTAAAAGCCATACGACGCGCTTGGAATCCTTGCAAGCCAACCGTCGGATCAACATATTCTTTAAAGATTTTCTCTGGCGTTTTTTCAGCGACCTCTTCAATCTCGGTGCCGCCTTCTTCAGATCCCATTAAAACGACTTGAGATGTTGCTCTGTCAATAACAACACCTACATAAAATTCTTTTTGAATATCGCAACCTTCTTCAATTAACAGACGCTTTATTTCTTGTCCTTCTGCACCTGTTTGATGGGTTACCAAAGTCTTGCCAATTAGCTCCTCAGCATATGCTTGGACGTCATCAAGAGATTTGGCAAGTTTAACACCGCCAGCTTTTCCACGCCCACCTGCATGGATTTGCGCTTTGACTACAGTGACATCCGATTCAAGTGACTTAGCTGCTTCCACAGCCTCTTCAACAGTAAAAGCCACTTTTCCATTTGGCACGGCAACGCCGTATGATCTGAGGATTTCTTTGCCTTGGTACTCGTGAATATTCATGCTTGATCCTCCCTTTATATGTATCATTTGTAACAATGACAACGTATCCATTGTATATAAGAACTACTGGACTTGTCTACTCTTGCTTCTTAAAGGTTGTAGAAACATTTGCCTTTATGTTTCGTTCAGAGTATGTTTCATTTACATGGTAAATGTAGGCAAGTATTTCTGCAACAACGCTATATAACGCTTCTGGAATCGTTTGATTAAGCTCAAGTACTTGTAGTGCTTCTGTTAAATTAGCGTCTTCATGAATAGGAATTCCGTGTGCTTTTGCGCGAGCTAGAATGGCTTCGGCCGTATCTCCGCTTCCCTTTGCTACGAGCTTCGGTGTAGAAAGGGCTTCGCTATCGTAAGAAAGCGCGGCTGCTTTCTTTTGCTGCTTTAAATTCTCCATTCTCTTCCCTCCTCAACAGGCACTTGGAAAGATTCCACCCAGCTTAAATCGTCGTCCACTGTGGGCACCTTCTGTTCGATATATGAAAGGGTATAATCAAGTGCAGATAACTTTTCCCTTAATTGAGAAGATGTTTCGTGGAGTACGTGGGATACCTTTTCGTCTTCATGGATGAATTCAATCGACACTGCACGATTTTGCACACGTACATCGAGCAAAACTTCCCCTAAAACATCAAGTCGTAGACAAAAAAACAAACGACAAAAATCAGCATCCAACTCTCCTTCGTTTGTATGCTGTCCTTGATACTGCACAACTTGATCACCTTGGTTGTCAGAAAAATGCAGAAAAAATGTTTGACCTGTCCCCTCTCTTTCCTTCGATAAATGCGAAAAAAGCTGTAATTTGTGTAATAAGTCTTCAGCCTCTTTTGCAGCAGGCGTATTGCCTTGCTCAGAGGCAAACGACTGCAATAACTGTTGAATGGATGGTCGTTCTTTCGTATTTTCCTGTACATTGACAAACGATGACCACGAGCGCAGTAAAGCGATGCGATCGTTTAATCCGCCCTCTTTTGCAGTCAAAGGGAGGAGTAGCTCAAGTGCTTGCTTTAATGTGTTTGTTGTTTGTGTTGGCTCAGCCAATTGCAGGCTATGAAGCAATCGATAGGCTTTAGCGGCAGTGGTCTGGTCAGTCTCTGAATGAACCCATTGGGTCAATGAACGAAATAATGGCTCAGAGGGAGGAAGCGAAAACCGTGCCATCGTTTGCAACATTGTTATATTTTCCGGTGTTTTACCAAATTGTCTGAATAATGATTGCCATTCAGCAACTTCAGTCTTACTAAGCGCTGCTTTACCTCCTACTGCTTGTGCTAGCCAGTCCGGAAGTGCCGCCGTCGCCAAAGAGGTGCGTTGGTTCGTCGCTTGCGTTTGGGTTTGTGTCTGTAAGGGCAATTGAGCATCAGGAAGGGTGCGTAGACCAATTGGCGGTCCTTCCCCTTCGTTTTTATACACTTGGAATACATAAGACTGCTGCGGCTTAACAGGCGTGTTTAAGACGGCATCTACACGCTTTCCTGCTAATAGCACAACGGCCGTTTTCGTTTCTGCCTTAACCTCCAGAACTCTACCGCGCAGAACTTGTCCTTCTGTAAGCATTAACGGCTGGGGGGGACGCTGCATCGTCGTACTAAGCATATCCATTAACTGCTGCAGCAAGATACATTGCCTCCTTCACGCTTTCTGTTCAATAAGCTCCTTGATTGGCTGAAATGACTTACGATGAAGCTCACAAGGACCATGCGCCTTTAACGCTTCTAAATGCTTTTTTGTACCATACCCCATATGCTCGTGAAACCCGTACTGTGGATAACGATACGCCATGCGTTCCATAAGCTCATCCCTCGTCACCTTAGCAACAACCGAACCGGCAGCGACAGAGATGCTTTTTTGATCTCCCTTAATCAGCTTTGTTTGAGGAGTTGAAATGGCGAGCTTCATTGCATCGACGAGGACGTGGTCAACACGTTGATTCATATTTTCAATTGCTTTAACCATCGCTAATTGTGCAGCTTTATAAATGTTCATTGCATCAATTTCTTCTGCTGTTACAATGCCTACACCTGTGGCAAGTGCATTGTCCATGATATATGTATAGCAAGCTTTGCGTGCAGCCGGGCTCATCTTCTTGGAGTCATTTAAAGCTGGGTAAAAAAAGTCATCTGTCAACATAGCAGCACCTGCGACGACAGGGCCTGCAAGCGGCCCTCGTCCTGCCTCATCAACTCCCGCAATCCATTCTTTGCCTTGCGAACGTAAATCTTTTTCGTACGCTGCCATTTGTTCAAACCGTTCAGCTTCTTTTTGCGCTAATAGCCGCTTACGTTCATAGCTTTGAATGAGACGCTGGACACCTGCGCGTTGATCTTGCTTTAATGCATTGATCTCCGCTGGTGTTACAGACTGTTGCTTCAGGCGTCGGCGAATATCGTGAATGGTCTCACTCACTAGGAGCTTCTCCTTTATTATCGGCTTCACTCTTTACGTGTTTGAGTTCAGGACTTTCTAAAGTAAGCCTCCCAAGCTGACCTGAACGTAGCTCACGAAGAAAAAGCTCTGACGCCTTTTCTGTGTCGACAATACCGCCTCGTTGCATACAGCCTCGTTTTTGTCCGATGTTTTCTAATAGTGTAAAGGGTTCCTGTTCAAGATCCTCCAGACCATATCGATCTTTTACTGCATCTGGGTACACTTTTTTTAAATAAGATACACCGTACACTGCCACCTCTTGATAATCAATTAAATCGTCTTTAATACCACCTGTTACCGCAAGGCGGTAGCCAACTTCAGGATCTTCAAATTTAGGCCACAAAATCCCAGGAGTATCCAGTAAATCAATATCCGCTTTTGTTTTAATCCATTGCTGTGCTGTCGTAATCCCTGGCCGGTTACCAGTCTTCGCTACTTTCTTTTTTGCCAGCATATTAATCAGTGTTGATTTCCCTACATTTGGAATCCCTAAAATGAGCGCTCTTATATTTTGCGGTCTTCTTCCTTTTTGACGCTGCTTCTCGCGCTTCTCAGCGACAAGGGACTGACAAGCGTTTAATAAGGCTGTAGCTGACTTTGCTTTGTGAGCATCTACTGCGATGGCTTGAATACCCTTCTCTTTATAAAAGCTAAGCCATTCCTCAGTCTTTCTTTCGTCTGCAAGGTCACTTTTATTTAAAACTAGGATTCTCGGCTTCGCTTTTGTCATTTCGTCAGTCATTGGATTTCGTGCTGATTCAGGTAACCGTGCATCGGTCAATTCAATGACCACATCTATTAATGCGATCTTTTCCATCACTTGCCGCTTGGCTTTTGCCATATGGCCGGGATACCACTGAATTGGCTTCATTTCCTTCACCTACTTTTCACTCTATTATGGTGCCAGGTGGAAATTTTTGATCGGCCAATAGACATATTGCGCCTCTCCAATCACCTGGTCTTGATCTATTCGTCCAATCGACCGCGAATCTTTACTCATACGGCGATGATCGCTAACACAACAAATACTCATCTGAAACGGGCTGCACAACGAAATCATTTGTCAGACGGCCATTCTTTTTATTTTTTAAATCGAGTTAATTTCATAAGTCCCTTTTTTAAAAGAGTGTAGAGTAGTCCCTTGGTGTTTTACATGTTTTTTTAAAATATATCGTGCTTTAATTCACGCTGCCTTGGACATTTGTTCTGCTTTCATCTTTTTAATTCGATCTGTGGCCATTCTGGAGGCATTATAAACAAGCGTCACCAATTGGAAATGAAGCCTTGCCTTCTTACCTGTCCGATGACGGACATGATTGAGTCCAAAGAATTCTTTTAGATATGCGTTGACCCTTTCGACAGCGGTTCGC